>JAFOHD010000089.1 GCA_017421945.1 Alistipes sp.
ATGCGTTGCCCTCATTGCAATGTGACCCTTACGATGCACCGCACAACAAACCGTATGGAGTGCCACTATTGTGGTTATGTGGCAGATGTGCCGCACCATTGTCCGCAGTGTGAGACGGCTGATTTGAAGCCTATGGGCTTCGGTACGGAGCGTGTTGAGGAGGCTGTGGCGGAGCTCTTCCCCGAGGCTCGTGTGGCGCGTTTGGATCGTGATACCTCCACCTCGCAGAGTGCTTATAACCGTATAATCAGAGATTTTGAGAGTGGCGAGACCGATATTCTGGTCGGTACGCAGATGATAACCAAGGGATTTGATTTCTCGCGTGTCTCGGTGGTGGGTGTGTTGAATGCCGATAATCTGATTTGCAGTCCCGATTTCCGCTCTTCGGAACGAGCTTTTCAGCTGCTGACGCAGGTTGCGGGTCGTGCTGGTAGGCGCGAAACGGAGGGCGTTGTGGTGGTGCAGACCTCCGAGGTTGAACATCCTGTGCTCGGCTGGGTGGTAAGGGGTGACTATGACGCTATGGCTCGCAGTGAGCTTTCGGAACGCAATGCGTTTGGTTATCCTCCTTATTCTCATATAATTATGTTTACCTTGCGATGTGATAATCTGCAACTGTTGCGTCGTGGTGCAGGCTGGTGGAGCGCAAGGATGAGGGATAAGTTCGGAAGCAGGGTCTTTGGACCTGTTGCTCCTCCTGTTGATCGCATCAGAGGGGTCTATATCCTGCGTCTGATGCTGAAGATAGAAAATGGTCGTTCGCTCTCGCGTGCGAGGGAGTTGCTACGCGAATTGCTTGCCGAGATGGCTGCGCACGAGGAGTATAAACATATAACCATCTCAACCGATGTCGATGCTCAGTGATATGCTGCGGGATATGCTCTCGCTGGTTGTCCCTCCCTCTTGCCCTGTGTGTGGCAAGCCGAAGCCGTCGGGCGGGGCGGTGGTGTGTCCTATGTGTGAGGTGACAGCACCCTTGACAAATCTCTGGAGAGAGCCTCATAATGCTATGTGTGAACGCTTTTGGGGATTGATGCCTGTGGAGCGAGCTTCGGCATTTCTGTGGTATGTCGAGGGTAGTCCGTGGCGAGATATGGTGCATCGTTTCAAGTATGGCGGAGAGTGGCGTGCCGCTTACGATATGGGGCGTTGGTATGGTGCAGAGTTGCGGGAGAGTGGGCTGTATGCCGATGTGGATGTTGTAGTTCCTGTGCCGTTGCATTTGGGTCGAAGGCTTTGGAGAGGATATAATCAGTCGGAGTATATAGCACGTGGCATAGCCCGCGAGTTGGGTGTTGAGGTTGATGCGAGAAGTGTGCGTCGTCATCGCTATAATAGTAGCCAGACATCTCAACGCGCTGACGAGCGATGGGATAATGTTGAGGGTATATTTCGTGTGAAGCGCCCCGAGAGGCTTCGCGGGAAGCATATTCTGCTTGTTGATGATGTCTTTACCACGGGCGCAACCATTATGTCGCTCGGCTCTACGATACTCTCTGCGGTGGAGAATGTGCGCTTGAGTGTGGCGGTATTGGCTACCTCGCGCCATAGTTTGCGCCTTAAGCCGTAGATATTAACATATGGTTGTTTATAATTTTCTATAAATTCATCTTGTTTCTCTCTTGTCGTTTGGGCAATTTTTGTTAATTTTGAAACTTGAAAATTATTTTCCTTTCTTATGGCAAGAGAATTTAATCCGTCGGCAGCAAATCGTGCCGCTTATGATAAGTTGAGTGAAGCCCCTATTGTGGGTACTGTGCCGCCTCAGGCTGTTGAACTTGAGGAGGCTGTATTGGGTGCGTTGATGTTGGAGCGCGATAGTATTATCGCTGTGCAGGAGTATATCACCGCCGACACCTTCTACACCGAGGAGCACCGCATAATCTACAAGGCTATTGAGACTCTCTCGGCTGAGCTGAAACCTATCGACCTCTATACCGTCACCGAGCAGCTGAAGGTGCGTAAGGAGCTTAAGAAGGTGGGTGGTGCGGCATATCTGGCGCAGCTCACCCAGAAGGTGGGTTCGGCTGCCAATGTGGAGTTCCACGCCAAGATTATTGCGCAGAAGTATGTGCAGCGCGAGCTTATCCGTTCGGCTACCGAGATCCAGCGTCGCTCCTACGATGAGGATCAGGATGTGACCGATTTGATAGGTTTTGCCGAGGGTGAGATCTTCAAGGTTGCTGAGGGTCACGTGAAGCGTTCGGTGCAGAATGCCAAGGATATTCTTGCCAAGGCATTGGCTCAGATTGAGGAGGCAAGTAAAAATACATCTGCCTTCAACGGAGTGCCATCGGGATTTA
>JAFOHD010000090.1 GCA_017421945.1 Alistipes sp.
GCAAACTTTTGAAATTACAGGTCGATTTTTCACCGATGATCTTGAAAATGCAGTGAGTAAGAAAGCGGGAAAAACACTTCGCTTCCACGATAGCAAACAGAAGGAGTTGATGAACAAAGCTTTCGATGAAAAGGCCTACATAGAGCGTTTTTACAACGAATACCCAAACATGGGTGCTGTTGTTGTGATGCGGGAATAATGTGTGAGATGCGTAAATATCTCATTCCATAGATGAAAAGTTATATTATATTGAAATTAGATTTGCATTTTACGTAAATTATTGTAAATTTGTATTGTAAAGGATTTGTTTAACATTTAATATTTACGACTATGAAGAAACTAATTTTGGCAGTTGTTTTCTGCATGTTGGCTGTGACATCTTTCTCGCAGAATAATGCGATAGGTATTCGTGCAGGTAGCGGAGCGGAACTTCAGTATGAGAGATTTTTCAATTCAGGTAATGTATTGAAGGTTAATGGTGGCCTTTTTGATTTCGATGGTAGCTTCTTCGGTACATGTATCTACAATTGGGAGGTTTGCAACTGGGGAAATTGGACTCCAAACGCTGGTGACTGGTTCTTGCAGGCTGGTGTCGGTGGTGCATTAGGTATTTTCGACAATGGCACAAGTAGCGATTTCAACGTAGGTGTTGCAGGTGATGTAGCATTTGGTATTCACTTCAGTGGTGCTCCTATCACTTTGGCGATAGATTATCGTCCAACGTTATTTATCCTCAATGATAGTTGGGGTGATGGATTCGGAAGCTTCGGTTTGAGTTGCGTATTCCGTTTCTAAAATCCACTACAATAAAAAAAGAGGTCAAAATTTTGACCTCTTTTTTTATAACAGTTTCTGAAATAGAATCTCGTCAAACTCGCCCTCATGGGTTATAATCCAACTCTTGCGTCTGCCACACTCTTCGTAACCTGCTCGTAGGAAGAGCTTAAGGCTTGCAAGGTTGTCTTCCGTCACGCTACACCACAGCTGCCTGAGGTTTAGACTCTCGCGAGCATACTGCTCAAGAGTGTTCAGGGCGTCCAGTGCATAGCCTTGACCTCGGAACTCGTCACTTACTATGATGCCTACTCCGGCGCGTCTATGCTGCGGGTCAAAATCGAATATATCAACCGCACCCACAACCTCGCCCACATGAGATTCAATGACAAGGCGCAACTGCCGTGTGGCGTAGATATCAAACTGCTGCTCCTCGATGAGCCTTGAAAGCTGATGGCGAGAAAATGGAGCCACAGTTCCACTTACTCGCCATATGCTTGTATTATTCTCCCAGCCATACATCACGTCGAGGTCGCGGGGCTCCAGGGCCCTCAAAAAACATATATGTCCCTCGATATTCATTCCCGGGAGATATTATAAACCTATAATCTTGTTGTGTATAAGCATCGCCACACCCCAAGCGTTGGCACTCTCCGACATCTTTGACTGGCGGAACTTGGTGTCCTTATATACAAGGTTGAGCGAATACTTGTTTGTCGATGACTTAAGAGGCAACATGATGTAGTCACCTGCAGCAGCGAGATTACCACCCACAATGACCGTTTCAGGGTTGAACGTATTGATGAGGAATGCAACCGCCTTGCCCAACTTCTCACCAACCTCCTCAATAAGCTCAATTGAGAGGTTGTCATCGTTCTGCGCCGCAGCTATGATGTCGTCGATATGTATGCGCTCGCCACGGTCATATTTGTTACGCAGGATGGTATTCACACCACTCTTTATAAGCTTCACGAGTTTCTCTTCGATGGCAATACCCGATACTTCGGTCTCGAGGCAGCCCTTCTTGCCACAGGCACATATGGTCTCATTGTCGAAGAATGGAATGTGACCGAACTCACCCGCAAAACCATTCTTGCCATAATAGAGTTTACCGTCAATCACGATTCCGATAGCCACACCTCGTCCCAAGTGGAGGTAAATCACATCGCTGTCGGCCTTCGATTTGCTGCAATTATACTCGGCATAGCATCGCGCACGGGTGTCATTCTCAAGCAACACGCGAATCTTCACACGATCCTGAATGATATCGCGCAACGACTCGTCATTTGAAGTGAAATAGGCGTAGCTGCGACCTGTTTCTGGATTTACACGGCCTACGATAGATACGCCCAGGCCGAGAATCTTGCCACGCTCGATGCCGCAGTCGTTGATGAAATTCTCGATATTGGCACATATTTTTTCAAGGCATTGTGGGCGGTTCTGCAACTCAAACGATGAGTCGATAACCTCCTTGATGATGTTGTTTTGCAGGTCGGTGATGACAAATGTCATGTTGTCACGTGCTACGTTCACTCCCGCAAAGTAGATTGCCGAGTTTGCCAATCCAAAGACATTTGGGCGACGACCACCAGGGGTCTCAACCTTGCCCAAGTCGTTCACGATATTATCCTCGATAAGCTCCTGCACCAACTTAGTGATGGTTGGTACGCTTATGTGCAACTCTTTAGTAAGTTCCGACAAGGTGCATTCGCCATTAACCGCCATATAGGCAATTATGTTACGCTTGATGATGTTGTTCTTATGCGTAATACCCTTAAGCTGTTTGTTGGGCTCAATGTTGAAAAATTCTGCTAATGATGACATAGTTTATTATTGAGGATTATTATTATCTGTTTGGCAAATATAAATGTTTTTACTCAAAATACCAATAGAATTTTTAATTATTTTACAATATTTATTAAAAATTACGCTATCTGTTTGCCGTTCCGGGAAAAATTTACACTCTGTCAGATGCTTTCAATATCGTTATATAATACCCTAAAGTTGTTTAATAAAGGGTGTTGATTTGGAAAATTGCTCCCGAGATTATACCTTTGCGGCGTTTAACCACGAGTTTGTCGCGAGCTCGATTAATTATTTACGATATGAAACATGCTTATGTTTTTCCTGGTCAGGGTTCTCAATATCCTGGTATGGGAAAAGACTTGTACGAAAACAACGCCGAGGCTAAAGCCCTCTTTGAGCAGGCTAACGACATCCTCGGATTTCGTATAACTGAGATTATGTTTGAAGGCTCGGCAGAGGATTTGAAGCAAACAAAGGTTACACAGCCAGCCGTATTCCTTCATTCGGTGATTTTGGCAAAGGTATTTGGTATCAAGCCCGATGCTGTGGCAGGTCACTCGCTCGGCGAGTTCTCGGCATTGGTAGCTGCGGGTGCGCTCTCGTTTGAGGATGGCTTGCGTTTGGTGGCAAAGCGTGCCATGGCTATGCAGAAGTGCTGCGAGAGTCAGCCTGGAGGTATGGCTGCAATCCTGGCTTTGGCAGACGAGGTTGTCGAGAAGGTGTGCGACGAAACGGAAGGTGTGGTGGTAGCCGCAAACTACAACTGCCCAGGCCAGCTGGTTATTTCGGGTGCTAATGAGGCTATTGATGCCGCTTGTGTAAAGCTGAAGGAGGCTGGTGCGAAACGAGCCCTCCGTCTGCCCGTAGGTGGAGCTTTTCACTCACCTCTAATGGAGGCTGCACGCGCCGAACTTGAGCAGGCTATTGCCGAGGTGGAGTTCCACACTCCTGTGTGCCCCGTATATCAGAATGTGGATGCACAGCCACAGACCGACCCTGAGATTATCAAGCAGAACATTATCGCTCAGTTGACGGCTCCCGTGCGCTGGACGCAGATAGCGCAGAATATGATAGCTGATGGTGTCGGTGAGTTTACCGAGTTGGGCCCCGGCGCAGTATTGCAGGGTTTGATAAAGAAGGTGAATGCCGATGTTGTAGCCGAGTCAAAGAGTGCTATGTAATTCATATTACATTGGAAAACAAAAAGAGTTCAGTGCTGATGCGCTGAACTCTTTTGTTTTGTGGCAGAAGAATTACTCCTCGGTCTGCTCCTCGCCATCTGTTGGGAGCTTAAACTCGGTCATGCCCGCAGCTACCAGGATGTTAAACCATGAGAGAGCCTTCTTGATATCCGATACATGAACACGCTCACGGTCATACTCTGGCAACACCTCGCCAAAGTAAGCCTTCATCTTCTCGGCAGACTCCTTGTGAGAGAGTCCCTCCTTACCCTCGGTGTGGGCATACATGCGAGTGAACACCTCGGCCAAAGGGATATCCTCACCCTCGGTGAACATTGAAATCTCCGACAATGCACTCACGCGTGAAGTTGCTGAAGCATTCATGCGACGACCGTCGCCCAAAGACTCGACGATGATGCCGTTCTTTGACTGTGCTACATACCTATACAGACCAGGCATTCCCGAGATTGCCAAAATTTCCTTAAATTCCATAACTGTAAATTTCAAAATGTTAATCACCACAAATGTAGTGAAAAATTCTTGTTATTTCAAAAACGTATATAGTTTGTGACAACTTTTCTATTATTCCTTGGTCAAATGAACATCCAACTGAGGGAATGGGAAGTTTGCGCCATGCTTAGGCAACTCCTTATAAAAAGCCTCGGTAACGTCGTCATACAGACCCCAGAAATTTTCATTTCTAACCCAAGCGCGAGCCTCAATCACCACAGCACTATCGGCCAATGCGTCAATGCGTACAATTGGGGCAGGGTCGGCCAGGGCGCGCTCATCGCGCTTGATAATTGAGAGCATAGCCTCGCGAATCTGGTCGTAATCATCACCATAAGCTACCGATACCTTCCAGCTGCAGCGGCGAGTGGTTGAGGTTGAGTAGTTGTTGATGATTGATGTCGAGATGGCATTGTTGGGAATGTAGATGGTTTTCTTGTCACCCGTAAGTACCACGCTATTAAACAGGCTTATGCTTGCCACAGTGCCGCTAACACCCTGCGCTTCGATAAAATCACCCACACGATAGGGCCTCAGAACAAGAATCATCACTCCGCCAGCGAAGTTCTGTAACGTGCCGCTCAACGCCATACCAATAGCCAAACCCATTGATGCCAGCACGGCAAGGAATGACGACGAGTTAAAGCCGAGTACCGACACTATAATCAACACAATCAAGACATATCCCAAAACCTTCACTGCGGTCAGAATAAACGAATGGAGTGAAACTTCGACACCTCGGCGTGACATGAGGGAATCGACAATCTTGAGCAATTTGCCCAATAACCAACGGGCAACGTAAAATATGGTCAGCGAAATGACCATCTTGATGCCGGTCCACACTGCCCAATTGAGCATGTCGCTCCAAATGTCTTTCACAAAATCAGCGTCGCTCAGTCGCTGCACGGTCTCTGCAAAACGAGCTTTTTGAATGCTGTCTGGCACAATCAACTGCTCAGTGCCCTCTGTTTGCATAAAATTTATCATACTTCTTGCCTATCTTTTATAAGTTTAGGTCGCAAAGGTAATTATTTTTTATAAAAAAAATACTAACTTTGTAGGAGAAGTGTAGAGTGTAATAAACCAAAATATGCTTGGTGATGAAGTATAAGATTTATTTCATGTTTTTAATGATGGCGATGTTGTGTGTGACGTCGCCCACCGTAGCGCAGACGTCGCAGAAGATGACTGTGCCGACGTCGATTGATAAGTGGATTACCACAACCTTTGCCAAGGGTAAGACTCCGCCATTCTCGTTTGTCTATGATGGCGTACATTCACAGTCGTTCATCCGCAAATGGCGTCACTCAATTGTCAAGGGCGAAGGCTCGGATGGGGTTGTGACCTACACCATCTCGTATGCCGACAAGATTACGGGATTGAAGGTGGAGTGCCATGTGAAGGGTTTTCAGGAGTTTGGCGCAGTTGAGTGGGTGCTGAATTTCAGGAATGAAGGCGGCGCAAACTCAAAGCAGATTACGAGCGTAAAGACTCTGGATTATTCGGCGTTGAGCACAATAGGGGGAGAGTTTAAGGTGTTGCATGCAATGGGCAGTAATCACGACAGGGCCGACTTCAGGCCGCAGATGACAACCATCAAAGCCGATGCGCCCTTGACCATGTCGCCCATGCACGGTCGCTCGTCCGACACCTCGGCCTTCCCATTCTTTAACCTTATCACGCCCGACAATCGTGGCGTTGTGGTGGCTGTGGGCTGGACAGGCACATGGTTTGCCGACATCGCTGCTCCCGCAGCGGGGAGCGTATCGGTAGCGGCGGGTATGAAGACCATGGATTTGCACCTTTACCCGGGCGAGGCGATTCGCACTCCGCTTGTTGCGATGCTCTTCTGGCAGGGTGAGGACTATATGACGGGAAACAATAAGTTCCGCCGTTTTGTGTTGGCGCATCACACCCGTAAGCCAAGCGCGGAGTTGGGTAGCTATTCGCCTTTGTGTGGCGGTATGGATTGGGGCGACCCTGCACCTTGCAATGAGTATGGATGTCTGACCGAGGAGTATGCTGTGGCGATTATCAAACGATATGAGTTTTTTGAACTGAAGCCAGAGGTCATCTGGCTTGATGCTGGTTGGTATGAAGGCTCTGGTGGCTGGAATGCCAACTGGTGGAATAGTGTGGGCAGCTGGGTTGCGGATAAAAAGCGTTTTCCTCGAGGTTTGAAGCCTTTGTCGGATGCGGCACACTCTATTGGCGCGAAATTCATGGTGTGGTTTGAGCCCGAGCGAGTGTATGATGGTTCCCGATTGGCAAAGGAGCATCCGGAGTGGTTGCTGAAAGTGGAGCCGGGAAATAATTTGCTCGATTTAGGCAATAAGGAGGCCTTGGATTGGCTGTGCAAATATATCGGTGACTTTATGCAGGAGAATGGTATCGACTACTACCGTCAGGATTTCAACATGCCGATAAGCCCTTACTGGGCGAAGCATGACGAGCCGGGCCGCATAGGAATGAAGGAGATTCGCCACATCGAGGGTCTGTATGCCTATTGGGATTATCTCATTGAGCGTTTCCCTGCATTGATGATTGACAACTGCGCATCGGGTGGTCGCCGTCTTGACCTTGAGACAACGAGCCGCAGTATTCCTTTGTGGCGCACCGACTACCAATATAGTGAGGTGAACGGATATCAGTGTCACACCTATGCGCTCAATTTCTTCCTGCCATTGCATGGTACGGGTACGTATCATGTCGATGCTTACGGATATCGCTCAAGCATGAGTTCGGCAACTGTGTGTAACTGGGTGCTCACGGGGCAGGGCGTTACCGTGCCGGGTATGCAGAATTATATGCAGCAGTTCAGGGAGTTGCGTCCATACTACCTCGAGGATTTCTATCCTCTTACAGGTTTGCAGGACCACACTCCCGACACGGTGTGGCTGGCCTATCAGCTCAACCGTCCATCGGACGATACGGGTATAGTTGTGGCATTCCGTCGCAGGGATAACCTTCAGCCCGAGATTGATGTGCAGTTGCGTGGGCTTAAGTCTGAGGCTACGTATCAGGTGCTGAATGTTGATACGGGCGAGTCGGTGAACCTGTCGGGTGAGGAGTTGATGAGGGGCTTGAAGCTAAAGCTCGATATGCCTTACTTGTCGCTGCTGCTGAAATATAAACTGCAATAAAATTGAATGAACCCCAAAAGTCGATTGGCTTTTGGGGCTTGTTTTTTTAGAACATGTATGCTGCACCGACATAGAAGTTGCGGCTGTTGACCGTGCCGCCGTTGAAGCCTTTGGCAATGTCGAGCACTCCCCAGTCGTACCCCAAATAGATGCGGTAGTGATTGAACATCTCCACGCCGCCACGCACTCCAAGGCCGAAGTCGAAGCGTTTCAGCCCCGATGAACTGAAGCTGTCGGGTTTGGTGGTGTTTTCGCCGTCGAAGAACTTGTTTTTACCGAACAGCCCCACGCCGAAATAGGGACCAAACGATGCAAACAGGTTGAACGTGCTGCCTAAATTATAGCGATAGCCGATGTGGATGGGTATCTCCAGATAGTAGGGGCGCAGAGTGTTGCTTAAGTACTGACCCTCCACTACCTGCTCAACCTTGGCACCGCGCGAACTTAGCAAGGCCTCCATGTCGAAGTAGAAACCATCGTAGATAAACGGAGCGTCAAGTTCCATGCGGAAGCCCGCCTTGAAGCCTATGCGCGATTCGGGGTCGTAGGATATGCTCCCGGCTTCAACGGCATAGTTGCTGAAATTGATGGCTCCTGTGATGCCATAGCGTAGCCCTTGCGCCCGTGTGGTGGCGGTGAAGAGCAGAATGAGGGAGAGAAGTGGTAAAATTTTTTTCATAACATTAGTGTTTTTATTGATTCAATGCCGAGGGTTGCAAAAAATATGCGAAAAAGGGGAGTGTGTATGCGAAAAAATGTGTTGTTGGTGTGTTGGCGTATGGTGGTGTGTGGGAAATGGTGTAGTTCGCAGTATGTCGTTCGTTGAATTCATGGTGCAGGCTTGGTGTGAAAGCGGACAAAAGTGGCATTGGTGAGAAGAAAAATAAAAGGAAATGTGGGGAGTCGGAGGTGGGCTGCTCTGTCTGGTAATTTTTTTATTCAAAAAAACACTTTTTTTATTTTGTGATAAGGAAAAAATGTGCTATCTTTGACTCAATATTTTTAACCTCAAAAGTCAAGTTCGGAAAATTATGTCAAAAACAGGTAGTAAGAAAATATTTCTTGCCGTTTTAGCAGGTCTTGTTATCGGCTTTTCATTGATGATTGGATTCAACTATATGTGGGTGAATAGTTCAAAGAACGAGTCGTGCATGGCTTGTCATTTTCATCCCGAGTCGGATGCAAGTTGGAAGCAGTCGGTACACTACAACAATGGCAGTGGCGTGATGACCGATTGCGCAGCGTGCCACCTTCCTCCAAAGGGCTCGTTTAAGTATGTTAAGGCCAAGACTTTGACAGGTGTGAAGGATTTGTGGTCGTATATCACCAAAAATTCCGAGGATATAGATTGGGACAGCAAGGGCGAACTGGAGTATGCGCAGACGATTGTTTACAACGAATCTTGTAAGGCTTGCCACGTGAATATATTTCCTTCGGGTATGAGCGACGAGGGGGTTACCGCTCACCTCTACTACGATGAGAACGAGGAGAAGCTCAACCTTCAGTGTATCAGTTGCCACCTTGACGTAGGTCACTACAACCCCAACTACAAGCACTCGGCCCTGACCGAGGCTCCCATTGTTGAGGATAGCGGCGTGGTGTATGAGGCTGCAACCGAGGTTACCGAGTTCAAGAACTTCGTGGAGACAGTTCCCGGCACGGGCGCATCAATCAGCATGATTGCCATCCCTGGTGGCAGCTTCAAGATGGGTAGCTCGGAGAAGGAGCCTTTCCACAAGGCTAACGAGGCACCGCAGCGCAATGTGACCGTGTCGTCATTCTTTATGGGTGAGGCAGAGGTTACCTGGGACCAGTATTGGACATTCTACAAGGAGACCATGTCGGAGGGACGTACTTCACCCGAGACTATATATGCCAACAACCAGCGCGAGGATTGCGATGCGGTGAGTGGTCCGACACCTCCATTCGGATTCCCTGACCAGGGATGGGGTATGGGCGAGCGTCCTGCAATCACCATGACCCACTATGCTGCCGAGACATTCTGTCAGTGGCTCTCGCTCAAGACGGGCAAGAAGTACCGCCTGCCTACCGAGGCCGAGTGGGAATATGCGGCGCGTGGTGGAACAGAGACTCCTTACTACTTTGAGGGTAGCCCAAAGAAATTCTCCGATGAGAGCTTCTGGAGTGGTTTGTTCGGTGCCGACACAACCGTCATCAACAGCTACGTCATCTATGCCCACAATAGTAAGAACCGTACGCAGGAGCCATCAAAGGTGAAGGCTAACCCATTCGGATTGAAGAATATGTTGGGTAATGTCATGGAGTATTGCTCGGACTACTATGCCGAGGATGCGTATGCCAAGATGCAGGATGGTGCTGTGAATCCAACAGGACCTGCCAGCGGTGAGGAGTATGTCGTGCGTGGCGGTTACTATGTGGACGACGCTGCCAACGTGCGCAGTGCGGCACGCCGCAAGACCGAGCATGACGCATGGCTCAAGACCGACCCACAGAATCCAAAGAGTATCTGGTGGTACTCCGACATCAAGGGAATCGGTTTCCGCGTGGTATGCGAGGTGCCTGAGGGCGTTGCTGCCAACTAACGATTGACAATAATTTAACAATAACTACTAATAATAACTACAAAAGTAAAACTACTATGAGCAAGAACAAAATGAGCAGAAAGGACTTCTTGTCTTTGTCTGCAATTGCAGGTGTTTCAACTTTGGTTGGTTCATCAACACTTATGACCTCTTGTGGTGAGAAGGGTCCTGTTTACACTCCACTCAAGCAGCCAGGTGAGTACTACATCCCTGTGTTGAACGATAAGGCCGACGACGGTAAGGAGCTTAAGGCTGGTGTTATCGGTTGCGGTGGCCGTGGTTCGGGTGCTATCTATAACCTTTTGGCTGCAGCTAATGGCATCAAGGTGGTTGCTTTGGGTGATACTTTCGCAGACCGTTTGAATGGCCTCAAGAACAGTTTGGCAAAGAATGGTCAGGTGGTTGCTGATGACAAGTGTTTTGTAGGTTTCGATGCTTACAAGAAGGTTATTGATGCTGGTGTTGATATGGTTATCATCGCCACTCCTCCTGCATTCCGTCCAATGCACTTCCAGTATGCAACAGAGAAGGGTGTTCACTCATTCCTGGAGAAGCCAATCGCTGTTGATCCAAAGGGCTACCGTACAATCATGGCTACTGCAAAGCAGGCACAGGCCAAGAACCTGAGCGTAGTGTGCGGTACACAGCGTCATCACCAGCGCGCTTATGTTGAGGCTTTTGAGAAGATTCAGCAGGGCTGGATTGGTGAGATTACAGGTGGTAATGTATATTGGAATCAGGGTATGCTCTGGTATCGTAACCGCGAGCAGGGCTGGACTGATACCGAGTGGATGATTCGCGACTGGGTTAACTGGAAGTGGTTGTCGGGTGACCATATCGTTGAGCAGCACGTTCACAATATTGACGTATTCCTCTGGATGTCAGGCTTGAAGCCCGTCAAGGCTACTGCTTTCGGTGGTCGTCATCGCCGTGTTACAGGTGACCAGTACGATATGTTCAGCGTAGATTTCGAGATGGAGAACGGTATTCACCTCCACTCTATGTGCCGTCAGATTAACGGTTGCTCAAACAACGTAAGCGAGTTTATCCAGGGTACAAAGGGTTCTTGGACCAGCGCAAACGGCGGTGAGATTAAGGACTTGGCAGGCAACGTAATCTGGAAGTATGACGAGGAGGCGTTGAAGGCACAGTATCAGCAGTTCAACCCATATACTTTGGAGCATGTTGATTGGGTTAATCACATCCGCAAGGGCACTATGCACGATGAGGCTACCGAGTGCGCTATCTCTTGCTTGGCAGGTGTGATGGGTCGTGAGTCGGCTTATACCGGAGCAACTGTTACTTGGGATGAGATTAGCCAGTCTCCACAGGACTACATGGCAGAGTTCAAGCATGAGCTCGGCAAGCAGGATATGGAGAAGTGTGTAGTTCCTACTCCTGGTAAGTAATCTTTTGCCGCAAGCGACAAGATAATAGGGTGGGGCGGAGCTGCATAAGCTTTCACCCACCCTTTTATGATTACATAGTATGACAAACCGTCCCAAGATTGAGTTTATCGACCGTGAGTTGATGGATGACGTTGCCCGTCAGGCAAGACTCTCGCCACGCCAAAGGATGAATTACAATTTTCATCGCTCGGTGGATGAGGCTGTCAATCGTCTGCTAAATGTCATGCACCGTGGTAGCTATCTGCCTGTTCATCGTCACCTTAACCCCGACCGCAGCGAGAGCATAGTCGTTGTGCGCGGCAGGGTGGGAGTGACGATTTACGATGATGCGGGAGCTGAGGTTGAGTGCCGCATGGTAGGCGAGGGGTGTGACTGTGTGGGTTTCGATATCGAGGCAGGTGTATGGCACGGCTTGGTGGTGCTTCGGGATGATACAGTCCTCTTTGAAGTTAAGCAGGGGCCCTATGCCCCCATCATGGCTGAGAACCTTGCTCCGTGGACTCCTGCGGTGGATGATGCGGTTGCTGTGGAGAGGTTTGTCGCAGAGTTGGAAAGTAAATTCGAAGTTAATAATAAACTGAAACAATATGAATAGAAAAGAGTTTTTGCAGACATCATTGATGGGCGCGGCTGCTGTGGCGGCAACAACAACAGGTGCAGGCCTTCTTACATCTTGCGCTCCAAAGAACAACACTCCTTTGCGTATCTCGTTCCAGGAGGGTACAGCTCCGGGTAAGACTCTGGAGGAGAAGTTCGACTACATGGAGAATTTGGGTATCGTAGGTTTTGAGCCTGGCGGTTGGAATCTGGCTAACCGTGTGAACGAGTTCCAGCAGGCGTTGAGTGGTCGTAACATCAAGATTTCAGCTATCTGCGCAGGATTCTCAGGTTTCCTTTTGGCCGAGGACCCAGCTGTGAAGGCACAGTTTGATTCTACTATGCGCGATATCATCGCAGCGGCGGGTGAGCTTGGCTCGACAGGAGTGATTATGGTGCCTGTGTTTAACCACCAGAAGCCTTGCTTGCCTCACACTCTGGAGACTCGTCAGTATCTCTGCGAGCAGATGTATGAGTTGGGAGAGTATGCTCTGAAGCACAATACAACAGTGATTCTTGAGCCACTGAACCGTCGTGAGGCTCACTACATGCGTCAGGTGGCCGATGCTGCTGCCATTGCACGCGACTCAAAGAGCGCAGGTGTTAAGTGTATGGGTGATTTCTGGCATATGTCGGAGGAGACTTCAGACTACGCCGCTTTGATGGCTGCGGGTTCAAAGTATTTGCAGCACGTTCACATCGCAAGCCGTGGCACACGTCAGATGCCAGGCGAGAATGGCGAGCTTGATAACTACGTAGATGGATTCCGTGCGTTGAAGGAGATGAACTATCCTTACTATGTGAGCTTCGAGTGCGGTTGCGCCGGCGAGCGTGAGGTGGTGTTGCCAGCAGCTGTTGAGCTGATGCGCAATCAGTGGGAGATGGCATAAATTGGGACTGTAATATTTTTATTTGGCAATTGGAGACAATTTGCCCAATTATTTACCGTAATGAAACTCCCTCTAAAGCCCGGGTAGGGTCGTAGGGGGAGTTTTGTTGTCAAACCATATGTGATGAAAAGATATTTTTTGTTGGTGGCAATAATGATTGTCGCGATATTCTCATCGTGCAGCAGACGTCAGGCTGAGCATGTCTTCCTGATTGGCTTCGATGGCTGGGGCTCATATTGCATGGATTCGGTCGAGATGCCTAACACCCGAGCATTGATGGAGCAGGGCTGTTACACCCTCAAGAAGCGCACCGTTCTTCCATCGGTGAGCGCACCTAACTGGGCGTCAATGTTTATGGGTGCCACAACCGAACTTACGGGCTGGACAAACAATGGCAGGGAAGTACCCCTTACACCTGCTTATCAGAACGAGAATGGGGTATTCCCTACAATCTTCTCGCTTGTTCGTGAGCAGATTCCGGGAGCCAAAACGGCATGTATATATGAGTGGGGAGGTATCAAACCTCTTGTAGATTACCAGACTATTGATTTCTGTCATCAGGAGAGGGTGGAAAACATTACATCGAAGTCGGTGGAGTACATCACAAGTGTGAAGCCCGATTTTATGGCTATCATCTATGACCATCCCGACCAGGTTGGGCACAGCAAGGGGCACGACACCCCCGAGTATTATGCCCGCATGGAGGAGTTGGATGCCTGTCTGGGTGAGATTATCGCAGCCATTCAGGAGGCTGGAATCCTTGAGCAGAGTATCATTATCGTTACATCGGACCACGGCGGCATAGGCTGCAGCCATGGGGGGCAGTCAATGATGGAGATGGAAACTCCGTTCATTATTGCGGGAAAGAATATCAAGCAGGGAGGCGAGTTTTCCGAGGTGATGTTGCAGCAGGATACTGCGCATACCATTGCTGAGGCTTTAGGTTTGAAAGTGCCACAGATGTGGAACGGAAATTCTATGTCCCACGTCTTTGAGTAGAGAGATTTAACAGTAAAACAAAATTATAACATATGACCTTACAATGGGGTTATAAACGTGCATTTATGCGTTGCGGCTGTCTTGTTGTGGTGGGCGCAGTGCTTCAAATGGCGTTTGGTGATTTCGATAACAAGTTCCTGCGCTATCCGTGGGGACTTATTTTCGCAATAAATTATTTGTATCTGCTGCTGCTTGTGTATGTGCAGTCGGCAAAATGGAAGTGGTTGCAACAGCTCTACGATGGCTATGCGATGGTGTCATCGCTTACGTCAATGATGGTGCTGACGATAATATTCGGCTTCACGCGTCAGGACCCCGCAACCCAGGGGCTGGTCGGTGCGCTGGGCTTTTCAAGGATGACCTCATCGTGGATATTCAACCTCATGCTGCTTTACTTTGTCAGTTCGCTCGGCGTGTGTGTGATGCGTGATGTGCACCATTGGCGCAAGGTGCGTTTGGCAGCCTTGATGTCGCACGTGGTGGTGTTTGTCGCCCTGTGTGCCGCCATGTTCGGCTCGGCCGACAAGGAGCGTGTGATGGTGGATTTGCAGCTCGACCGCATGACATATATGGGGCAGACTGCTGCGGGTGAGGAGCGTGAGTTGCCGTTTGGGTTGACTCTTAGGGAGTTTCAGATGGATGAGTATCCTGCAAAGCTGTATATCCTTGATGCGCAGACCGAGGAGTCTTCGCAGGAGTTCTTGTCGGCAGAGCATGTGGGTGCTGAGGCCGTAGTGGATGGATGGCGACTGCGGGTGAAGCAGAGCATTGACATGGCGGCTCGCATGCCCGAGAGTGACGTGTTTCGTGAGATACACCATGTGGGTGCTGCGCCTGCGGTTATGGTTGAGGCTGTCAGTGAGGCTACGGGTGAGAGGTATGAGGGCTGGGTGAGCTGTGGCTCGCACATCTTCGAGCCTGCATTCCTGTGGCTTGGTGAGCGTTATGTGGTGGCCATGCCACGCCGCGAGGCGAAGCGTTATCTTTCGCGCATCGAGATTATGGATGGCAATGGTGAGCTGTGGCGCGAGGATGTTGAGGTGAATAAACCCGCCCGTGTGGGTTCGTGGCGCATATATCAGGTGGGCTACAACACGCAGCTCGGACGATGGAGCACGTCGAGTGTCGTTGAGTGTGTGCGCGATGGCTGGTGGAGCGTAGTGCAGGTGGCACTGTGGATGTTGCTGGCGTCGGGCGTGGTTATGTTTTTAACGGCGCAAGGCAAACGCCTTGCGCCTAAAAAGAAGGAGGAGAAGAGATGAGTTGGCAACAATTATGGATATTTGCCATAGCGGCAATCATCTGCTGGGTGGCTGGAGCTGCCGTGGCATTGCGTAGTCGGAGGGTAGGCGTGGCATCGGCATTGTCGGTGGCAGGCTCGCTGATATTCTTCTCGTATATTGTGGGTATGTGGATTGCACTTGAGCGACCACCTATGCGCACGATGGGCGAGACACGACTGTGGTATTCGTTCTTCCTCTCGGTAGCGGGCATTGCTGTTTACTTGAGGTGGCGATACAGGTGGATACTATCCTTCAGCACGATGATGTCGGTGGTGTTTATCTGCATCAACCTTTTCAAGCCCGAGATTCACAGCAAGTCGCTCATGCCGGCGTTGCAGAGTCCGTGGTTTGTGCCTCATGTGATAGTCTATATGTTTGCCTATGCCATGATGGGGGCGGTGACGTTGTTTGCCATATATCTGTGGTGGCGTTCTTCTCGCAAGGAGCCTTCGGCGGAGGAGATGGGTGTGTGCGATAATCTGGTGCGAATAGGCTGGTCGTTCCTCACACTTGGCATGGTCATGGGTGCGCTGTGGGCAAAGCAGGCGTGGGGTGATTATTGGACCTGGGACCCCAAGGAGACGTGGGCGGCGGCCACATGGCTCGGATATTTGCTCTACCTTCACCTGCGTCAGCAGACAAAGGATTATAATGTGTTGTTTGCACTGTTGATATTCGACTTTATAATGTTGCAGATGTGCTGGTATGGAATCAACTATCTGCCTTCGGCACAGGGCGCGAGTGTGCATGTGTATTAACCTTAAGAAAACGCGATGATATGATGAAAAAGTTGTTGTGTGTGGCTGTGGCATTGCTGGCTGTGATGAGTGTGTGGGCGCAGAAGAGTTATTCGGGTAAGGCCGAGGATGGTCAGCTGTTGCTTGCCGACCCCTTCATTCTGGAGTATGACGGGTGGTATTATATATATGGAACGCACGCTGCCGATGGCATTGTGGTCTATCGCTCAAAGGACCTCAAGACGTGGAGTGACCGTTGCGGAAATGCCAGAAACGGACTTGCTCTGCATAGGGATGATGTGTGGGGCGACAGGATGTATTGGGCGCCTGAAGTATATCGTGTGGGTGATAGGTTTTTGATGACATACAGCTGTCAGGAGCATATCTGCTATGCCGAGTCGGACTCTCCCTGCGGACCTTTCGTACAGAGCGAGCAGCGACCATATCTGCCACAGGAGAAGGGCATTGACTCTTCGATTTTTATTGACGACGACGGCAAAGCATATATGTTCTGGGTGCGTTTCACGAATGGCAATGCTATATGGGTTGCCCAGATGAGCGATGACCTGCGTCATGTCCATCTGCACACTGCCCGCCACATATTTGATGCCAAGGAGGGCACGTGGGAGCGTCTTATGGGACGTGTGGTTGAGGGCCCGATGGTTATAAAGCTCGATGGCAGGTATTACATCACATACAGCGGTAATGATTTCCGCAGTCAGGACTATGCCGTGGGTTATGCCGTGGCAGACAAGCCTATGGGGCCCTATGTGCGATATGAGGGTAATCCTATCCTGCACCGCCACATGGGTTACTACGGCACGGGGCATCACGCCCTGTTTAGGAAGGGCAAGGGTTATTATATGGTCTATCATGCCCATAACAGCGGCGAGAGGGTGCAGACCCGTCAGACGTTGATAGCTCCCTTGACCATCAAGCGCAGAAAGGGAGAGTGTGTGCTGGGTGTGTCGGAGAAGATTATTATCCCACGCTTGCAGACAAAATAAGGATTGGGCGATTGCAAAAAACAAGGCGAGATGTGGTGCATCTCGCCTTTGTGATTCCCTTGCGGGGTTATTTCTGTCGGAAATATATCTGGATAGGTACTCCCGAGAAATCCCACTGCTCACGCATCTTGTTCTCAAGATAGCGACGGTAGGAGTCCTTGATGTACTGTGGCAGGTTCACGAAGAATGCGAACTGCGGAGTAGGAGTAGGGAGCTGTGTGGCATACTTGATGCGGATATACTTACCCTTGGTTGATGCGGGAGGGTAATCCTCAATAACGGGCAGTATGAAGTCGTTAAGCTCCGATGTGGGTATGCGACGCTTGCGTGAGTTATAGACACGTATGGCTTGCTGCAACACCTCCAGAATGCGCTGCTTGTTAAGCACCGATGTGAAGATGATGGGAATGTCGTTGAATGGTGCGAGCTTCTTCTCAAGAAACTCTTTCCACTCCTTCATGGTGTTGCTCTCCTTCTCGATGAGGTCCCACTTGTTTACCACGATGACACACCCCTTGCGGTTGCGCACGATGAGGTTGTGGATGTTCAGGTCCTGCGACTCGAGTCCCTGCTGCGCATCAAGCATCAAAATGCAGACGTCGGAATTCTCAATGGCACGTATTGAGCGCATCACAGAGTAAAACTCCAAATCCTCCATCTCCTTGCCCTTCTTACGCATGCCGGCGGTATCAACCAGGTAGAAATCCATGCCATACTTGTTGTAGCGGGTGTGTATTGAATCGCGTGTTGTGCCGGCAATGTTGGTCACGATGTTGCGCTCCTGGCCAAGCAGGGCGTTGGTGAGTGATGACTTGCCCACGTTAGGACGTCCCACAATGGTGATGCGTGGCAGGTCGTCAAACTCCTCGGCCTTGGTATCCTCGGGCAACTGCTTGAGAATCTCGTCCATCAAATCACCCGTACCGCTGCCCGACATCGAGCTGATGCAATAGGGGTCACCCAGGCCCAGCGAGTAGAACTCGTGTGACTGGTATATCAAATCGTAATTATCAACCTTGTTGCAGACAACAATTACCTTCTTGCCCGAGCGGCGCAATACGTCGGCCATCATCATGTCGAGGTCGGTGATGCCTGTCTTGACCTCCACCATGAACAGGATGAGGTCGGCCTCCTCGATGGCGAGCATCACCTGGCGGCGGATGTCATCTTCGAATATATCATCACTGTTTACGGCATAACCACCTGTGTCGATGATTGAAAACTCCTTGCCGTTCCAGTCAGTTTTGCCGTAGTGGCGGTCGCGTGTTGTGCCGGCAGTCTCATCTACAATGGCCTGACGGTGACCCACCAAGCGGTTAAAGAGTGTTGATTTGCCCACATTTGGGCGACCTACGATAGCTACTAAACTCATTCTTATTTGGTTTTAAGCCCCTTAAGGGGTGTTTTTACGGCGCAAAGATACAATATTATAATTCAAAATTCAAATAAAACAGCCCCAACAATATGCTTTTGGTGGGGTAAAACCTCTTTGGCAGTCGGGCTTGGTGCTGGTGGTTGTGTCGGGTGTGTGGCGGTGGCGAAGAATAATTGATTAAAAATTTCGCTGTTTCGGGAATTTGTAGTATATTTGAAAAATATAATTTTGATAGGTTGCGTGCCTTGAGTGAGGCGCAACGATAAAAACAGTATAGCATGGCTTTGTGGCGCAGAATTATACTTTTGCTGGTGGTTGCGTGCGGCGCAGCTCGGGTGGTGTGTGCCCAGGGTTATGTGCCTTATCGAAACCTTAAGCCCGCGGATGATGCCATAAACCGCTCGGTGGAGATGGGTGTGGTGCTGGGTGCAAATTACCTCGGCATTGAACCCTCGGCCGATGTGCTGACGCTCTCGCCTAAGGTGGGCTTTCGTGGAGGCTTGCAGATGTCGCTTGTCTGGGAGCAGAAGTACGCCTTGCAGATGGAGGTCGCTTATGCGTTCAATAAGGTGGATTCCTCGCTTGGGGAACGTAAGGCTGAGCTTCGCTCAAATATTGTGGAGGTGCCCGTGATGTTCTCCTACCGAGGTCTGAATCCCGTGAGGATAGGTGCAGGAGTGGTTTTTGCGCCCGTGGCTTCGGGACGTTACGATATGGCAGCCGAGCGTGTGGAGTTTGGTCAGTTGCGCCAGATGGTGGGATGGGTGGCAGATGTGGGTGTGAAACTCACTTCTCACCTGTTGATCGATGCTCGTTTTGTGGGGTGCTTTGGAGGCGTGGACAACTACTTCGAGGGGCTGGAGTTCCGCTCTCGCAGTTGGCAGGCGTCGTTTAGTTTGGGATATATGTTTTAACAATATATGACAGCAGAGTCAATAAACAAAGAGATTATATTGGAGGGTGTTGATCCTCGTGAGTTGTATGGTGCGCAGGATGCCTACGTTGAGCTTATGCGTGAACTATCGCCCCGTGTGAAGATTGTGGCACGTGGCTCGTCGCTCAAGGTGTTGGGTGCCAAGAAGGATGTTGATAGCTTTGAACGTAAGATTGGGGCCCTTGTGGCATACTATGTGAAGTATGGCCACATATCGAACGAGGTCGTGACGCAGGCATTCTCTACGGGATTGAGTGATGCGGCAGAGCCCGTGAGCGACAAGGATACCATAGTCTATGGCAACAATGGCAACGTGATTCGTGCCCGCACGGTGAATCAGCGCAAGCTGGTTGAGGAGTATGCAAAAAGCGATTTGCTGTTTGCTGTGGGTCCCGCAGGCTCGGGTAAGACCTATACGGCTATCGCGTTGGCCGTGAGGGCGCTGAAGGAGCGCGAGGTGCGCAGGGTGATTCTCACACGCCCGGCTGTTGAGGCCGGTGAGAAGCTGGGTTTCCTGCCCGGCGACATGAAGGAGAAGCTCGACCCCTACTTGCAGCCTTTGTATGATGCGCTCAACGACATGATTCCTGCTGCCAAGTTGCAGAAGTATCTGGAGGATGGCACGGTGCAGATTGCTCCGCTGGCATATATGCGAGGCCGCACGCTGGATAACGCCTTTGTGATTCTGGATGAGGCGCAGAACACCACACGCTCGCAGATAAAGATGTTCCTCACGCGCATGGGTCGTAACGCCAAGTTTATCGTGACGGGCGACGTTACCCAGATTGACCTCCCACGCAAGAGTGACAGCGGACTTACGCAGGCTATGGAGGCACTGCGAGGCATTGACGGCATAGGCATGGTCGAGTTCGACAAACGCGATATTGTGCGTCACCCGTTGGTGAAGTATATTGTGGATGCTTTCGATAAGCGTGCCGAGCGCGAGGCGAAGGCCATGCAGGAGGCTCCCGTGGTGCGTATGCCTCGAGATAGAGAGAATAAAGAGTAATAACATATAAAACTGAAAACTATGGATAAGAACTTAAAAGCTTTGAACCCAGCATTGGTGTGGAAGCACTTTGCCGAGATTGTAAATATTCCGCGTCCTTCGCACAGCGAGGAGAAGATTCGTCAGTATCTGGTTGATTTTGCCGTGGCTCACAATATTGAGCATCAGGTAGATGAGGCAGGTAATGTATATATGGCCAAGCCCGCTACCGCAGGCATGGAGGACAGGAAGGGTATCGTCTTGCAGGCGCATGTCGATATGGTGCCACAGAAGAATAACGACAAGGTTTTTGACTTTGAGAATGACCCAATCGAGGCGTATATTGATGGCGAGTGGGTTACTGCCAACGGCACAACACTTGGTGCTGACAACGGCATCGGTGTGGCGGCTATTTTGGCTGTGCTCGAGGATGACAGCATCGAGCATGGAGCTATCGAGGCACTCTTTACCGCTACCGAGGAGACTGGCATGGATGGTGCTTTCGGCCTGAAGGAGGGCATCCTGAAGGGTGACATTCTGCTTAACCTTGACTCGGAGACCGAGGGTGAACTCTATGTGGGTTGCGCCGGCGGAACAGATGTAAATGCTTCGCTTGCTTATGAGGCTGTGGCGGCACCAGCGGAGGGCTATAAGGCTGTGGAGATTGCCGTAAAGGGTTGCAAGGGCGGTCACTCTGGTATTCAGATTGTGTGCCAGCGTGCAAATGCCAACAAGCTGTTGTTCCGTTTGTTGCGCAGGTTGTCGGCACAGATGGAGCTCCTGATTGCGAGTGTTGATGGAGGTGGTTTGCGCAATGCTATACCACGTGAGGCTGTGGCCGTTGTGATGGTCAAGAGTGCAGATGTTCAGGCTCTGAATGGCGAGGTTGCGGCGTTTGAGAAGCTGGCGGTTGCTGAGTATGCCGCCGTTGAGGATGCTATCTCTATCAAGGCTCAGGAGGTTGCTGCGCCCGAGAAGGTGTTGTCTTGTGATGTGGCCAAGTTGCTCATGGCGGCAATGGTGGCATGTCCCGATGGTGTGGACAAGATGTCGCTCGCTATGGAGGGGTTGGTGCAGACCTCAAACAATATGGCACGCGTGGTGTCGGACGGCGAGAGTGTGAAGGTGCAGACTCTGGTGCGTTCATCGGTACGCTCGGAGAAGGAGGCGTTGGCCGATTCTATCAAGGCTGTGCTTGAGATGGCGGGCTTTGAGGTTAAGTTGTCGGGCTCGTACGATGGCTGGAATCCAAATATGCAGTCGCCTATCCTGAAGGCTATGCTTGCATCGTATGAGGCACTTTATGGTAAGTGTCCGGCCGTTACAGCTATCCATGCTGGTTTGGAGTGTGGTATCATAGGCGGTAAGTATCCTAACCTTGATATGATTTCGTTTGGCCCAACAATCTGCTATCCTCATTCACCCGACGAGAAGGTTGAGATTGCATCTGTTGCCAAGTTCTATGATTTCTTGTTGCATACGCTCAAGAATGCACCTAAAAAATAGTTGAGAATGTATCCTCATAACGATATAGCAAATACGTGGTATGTGTTGGTGAATCCTGTGGCGGGCTTCGGTCGCGGTCTGGAGGATTTGCCACTCATCACCAAACTTATACGCGAGAATGAGATACCTTATGAGTTGGTATTTTCGCAGCATAAACACCACGTCACCGAGCTCACCGTGCAGGCTGTAAATGATGGCTATCGTCATATTATGGTCATCGGTGGAGATGGCACTCTGCATGAGGTTGTGAACGGTCTATTCATTCAGAAGAGAGTCAAGCCTTCCGAGGTGACCATTGGTGTTGTGGCTGTGGGTACGGGCAATGACTGGATTCGCATGTTCGGTCTGCCGAAGAACTATTCCGAGGCGATACGTGCCATCAAGGAGGGTTACACTTTCCTTCAGGATGTTGGCGAGGTGCGTTACGAGCAGTCGCATTTCAGCCAGGTGCGTTACATGGCAAATGTGTCGGGAGTGGGATTTGACCCTTCGGTGACCAAGATTTATGAGCATTACAAGGCGCAGGGCAAGCGAGGCCCTCACCTCTATGCACAGGGTTGCGTGAAGAGTTTCCTGCACTACAAATCTACGGGTGTGAAGGTGTGGATTGACGGTGAGCTGGTGCATAACAATCTGCTCTTCAGCGCGGCCATCGGTATCGGTAAGTATAACGGTGGCGGTACGCAGCAGCTTCCGCTGGCGGTTGCCGATGATGGATTGTTTGATATTACGCTCATCTCGCCCATGTATTGGTGGCAGATAATCTTCCGCTTGCGCCGACTCTTCAACGGCGACATTTACAGTATTGGCCACGTTAAGCACTACCGTGGCAAGAGCCTGCGTATAGAATCTACGCCCGACATTATGGTTGAGGTTGATGGCGAGCTTTTGGGTAACACGCCGCTTGAGTTTAATATGCTTGAGAAGGCTGTGAGGGTTATTGTTAATAAGGAGTTTCTGGAGAAATAACTCCTGCACCATGACATGAAAATTTGGGGCTGACCGTAATTCGGTCGGCCCCTCTTGTTGTTAGGAAAAAAGGTGATTTTTATAAAAGGTGATGTTGTGGCTAATCGTTTTGCGGAGCCTGTGATGGCTCGATGATATCTACCTCGGAGACCTCTATCACCCAGTCAAACAGCTCGTTGGCGCACTCGCTCTGGAACTTGGTGATTTGAGTCTGTGACGATGTGTCGGACTTTATCACATCGCTTACGAACTCGGCGATTGAGGTGTTGTAATAGCTATTGACCTTCTTTGCAAGGCAGTTGTAGAAGGCGTGTCGCTCCTGGTGTGTGAGCTTGTCGGGAAGTATCCCCTGTTTGACCAGTGTGCGATAGGGGTAGAGGTGGCGCATGTTGCTGGCATCCTCGTTAAGCTCTTCGACGATTGCCGTCACGACAAACATATCCAACGTGTCATCCACGGCTGGTAGCTGCATAAAAGTTGCATAAACGGGGTATGCTGTCTCTATGTCGCCGGCCACATCATCGGTGAAGATTACAAACTCGGGGTCGGTGAGGTCCTGCAAGTAAATCATCTCGCGGTAGGTCTTCAGAGCATTTCGCAAGGCTTCCTTTTGCTGGTGATTCCATTTTGCTTTCTGCGAGCAGCCTACTATTGAGCCAAGCATGGCAAAGATTGATAATGTAAGTAGAATTTTTTTCATGTCGAAATAGTTTTGGTTTAATCTGCTCTTACTCTATCAAGTGTTGTGCCAAAACTCATCGGTGGACTTTATCTGCTACCCATTGAACTGTGTTGAAAATTGGGTTGCATACAGCATATTTATGCGATATAGGATGCAAACTCTATATTTTTATAGTAATGAATTGTAAGTAATAATAATTCTTTGCATAAAAATGTTAAAAAAAGATTGGCTGTCTCAATATTAAGTGTTACTTTTGCACCCACTATGCGAATAAATGATTTTTATAAACTGTTTTTAGGTCTTTTGCTGGTGCTTGTGAGCATCCTGCCACATCGTGCGTTTGCGCAGAGTGGGGCAAATTGACCGTTAGCGGTACAATCGTCTCGGCAGAGGATAAGTTGCCTCTGATTGGAGTGTCGGTTGTAGCCGGTGAAATGCAAGGAGTAACCTCGGACATCGACGGTGCGTACAGCATCAGCGTGAAGAGTGGAACGGTGCTTCAGTTCTCATATCTGGGTTTTCAGAGTGTGGACTGAACCGTGCCAGAGGGAAAGAGTGAGGTTAAGTTCGATTTGGAGATGCAGCCCGAGGCTGAGGCTATCGACGATGTGGTGGTCATTGCCTATGGTGTGCGTAAGAAGGGTACCGTAGCAGGTTCTATATCATCGGTCAAGACCGAGAAGATTGAATCTACCCCCACAGCAGCTTTCGACCAGGCTTTGCAGGGTCAGGTTGCGGGTTTGTCGGTATTGTCGAATACGGGTGAGCCAAGTGCTTCGGCTGTGATGACAATCCGCGGTACCAACTCTATCAACTCTGGAACGGCCCCTCTCTACATTCTGGATGGAGTGCCTATCTCGAGCAGTGACTTCAACACTATCAACCCCGCCGACATTGAGTCGCTGACCGTTTTGAAGGATGCGTCATCAACTTCAATCTATGGTGCGCGTGCTGCCAATGGTGTTATCGTTATCACCACCAAGCGCGGCCGTGTTGCCGAGCGTCCACGCATCGAGTATCGTATGCAGATGGGATTCTCGCAGGTGGCAAGCGGCAAGTGGGATTTGATGAATACTGCCGAGCGTATTGCCTACGAGAAGGAGATTGGCCTGACCGAGGGTCAGAACTACAACGTGCTGAGCAAGATAGATGTGAATTGGATGGATAAGGTGTTCAACTCTTCGGCAATGTTGCAGAGCCACGAGCTTGCGATTTCGGGTGCTGACGAGAAGAGCAGCTACTACCTCTCGGGCGGATATTACAGCCAGGACGGTACTGCCGTGGGCTCAATGTTCGAGCGCTATTCAATGCGTGCCAACTTCGACCGCAAGGCAGCCGCATGGCTTAAGGTGGGCAGCAATACCATGCTCAACTTCCAGAACATTCAGCAGGCAGACGAGGGTGCCTACACATTGGTTACACCCATCTCGGCTGCACGTTTCATGATGCCTTACTGGGACCCACACCGTGCCGATGGCTCGCTGGCATCAATCAAGGATGGCTCGTGGAAAGGTAACGGTCAGAACCCATTGGAGTGGCTGGAGAACAACCCTGTGACATACAAGAAGTATAAGCTTATCTCGACAATCTTTGCCGAGGCGACACCTATCAAGGGTCTGACGCTGCGCTCGCAGTTTGGTGTGGACTATTCACACACCACAGGTTTCGGAGTGTCGTACCCAAGCTATACACCCAACCAGGGTCAGGGCTCTGCGTCGCGTTCCACAACCGATGGTCACACGCTTACGGTAACAAACACCGCCAACTACCGCTTCAACGTGGGCAACGACCACTCGTTCAATGTAATGGTCGGTCATGAGGGTGTCGATTATCACTACGAGGCGTTCAGCCTGATGACCAAGGGCCAGAACAACGACCGCCTGACAAATATCTCGACAGGTACGCGTGCCACATCGTGGAGCGATACGACCGATTCCGATTACGGCTTCCTGTCGTTCTTCTCGCGTGGTGAGTATAACTTCCGCAATACATATTTCGTTGAGGCTGCGGTGCGTACCGATGGCTCTTCGCGCTTCGGTTCTTCACGTCGCTGGGCAGCCTTCTGGTCGGTGGGCTTCATGTGGGATCTGCGTAACGAGAAGTGGATGGATTCAGCCTCAAGCTGGCTCACAAATGCGCAAATCTCGCTCTCGACAGGTACATCGGGTAACTCGTCAATCCCCAACTACGAGCATATGGCTCTGGTAGGTGGCGGCCTTGATTATGTGGGCAATGCCGGTGTGGCGTTGATGCAGCCGGGTAATGAAAATCTCGGCTGGGAGAAGCCCTGGACTTCAAACTTTGCCATACATGCAGGTTTATGGAATCGCCTGAATGTTGATTTGGAACTCTACTACAAGCGTACATCCGACATGCTGATGGAGGTGCCTGCACCTTATGCCACTACCGGTTATGGTTACTATTGGGACAATGTGGGTGTGATGGTCAATGCCGGTGCCGAGCTTAATGTAAATGCTACGCTCATCGCAACGCCATCGTTCAACTGGTCGGTTAATGCCAATGTGTCATACAACCACAACGAGATTGTTGAGCTTTACAACGGCGTGAAGGAGTATGAGCGTTCAAATACCAACACCAAGCTTGTCGTAGGTCATCCTCTGGGTGAGTTCTACATCAACCGCTATGCAGGTGTGAACCCCGCAAACGGTGATGCGTTGTGGTATGATAAAAACGGTGAGCTCACAACCGAGCTTCGTGACGAGGACAAGGTGCTGGTGGGCAAGAGCTACCATGCTCCATGGCAGGGCGGTTTCGGTACGGCGTTGAGCTGGAAGGGACTCTCGCTCTCGGCGCAGTTCAGCTGGGTGGCTGACCGCTGGATGATAAACAACGACCGCTACTTCGATGAGTCAAACGGTCGCTTTGCATCCTACAACCAGTCATCGCGTCTGCTCGGCCGCTGGAAGCAGCCGGGTGATGTCACCGACATACCTCGCCACGGCGAATATACCGAGTTTGACAGCCGTCTGTTGGAGGATGCGTCGTTCCTGAGGTTGAAGAATCTGATGATTAGCTACTCGCTGCCATCTGCTCTGTTGCAGAAAACACGTGTGATTAGCGGCGTGAGAATCTATGCTCAGGCGCAGAACCTTCTGACCTTCTCGAAGTTCTCGGGCCTTGATCCAGAGGGTACAGCAAACATCTATGCGGCACAATATCCCATGTCGCGCCAGTTTACTTTTGGTCTTGACTTAACATTCTAATCGCAATAAAGAGGATACTATATAACATTAAGATGATGCTCGCCGTGGTGGCGACATTGATTACCATGGCATCGTGCCTTGAGAAGGAGCCGGGGTCGGCTATTCCCGAGGCTGAGGCTATGCAGACATTTGAGGATGCCGAGCAGACCGTAACGGGTATATATGCACTCCTTAAAAGCAGCTCGCTCTTTAGCGGTTACCTGACGCTGCTGCCCGACATTCAGGCCGATTTGGTATATGCCGTTGATGGCTACACCAATGTCTATGGTACTTTCTGGCAGTGGGATATTCGTCCTACGAATGCCGAGATTGAGTCGGTGTATGCAGGCTTGTACTCAATAATCTCAAACTGTAATTTCTTCCTTGAGCGTATCGACAAGGTGGTGGCATCTCAGACCGACGATGAGCGCATCACTTCGCTCGAGCAATATACGGGCGAGGTATATACCATTCGTGCGTTGGCCTACTCCGAGCTTTTGAAGAACTACTGCAAGGCTTATGACCCCGCAACGGCAAAGCAGGAGCTGGGTATGGTACTCCGCAAGAAGTACTCCGAGAAGGAGCCTGCACGCCGTGCATCGTTGTACGACAGCTACCAGTTCGTGCTGGAGGATTTGGCTCGTGCAGAGGAGCTGCTTGATGAGGACAATGACGAGTACAGCGCAGCCTTCATTACCAAGGGCGTGGCGCACGCTTTGCATGCACGTGTGGCTTTGAACATGCAGGATTGGGAGGCGGCCATCAACTATTCGTCAAAACTTATTGACCACAAGAGCAAGGCCTACGCTTTGTCGCCTGCAAACTCCTACTACACATCCAATATGACCTACTACGACTATATGTGGCAGTATGATGTGGGTACCGAGATTATCTGGCGTCTGGGCTTTACCACAACATCCTATGGAGGTGCTTTGGGTCAGGTGTTCCTGAACTTTAACAACGACTTCATGTATTACTATCCCGATTATGTGCCGGCGCAGTGGGTGCTGAACCTCTACTCATCGAGCGATATGCGTTACAGCTCATATTTTGCCGATTTCGCAACCGGTTATGACCACAACCTCACATGGCCTTTGCTGGTGAAGTATTATGGTAATCAGGATTTTATCAACACAGCGTTGATTTACCACGTCTCTATGCCCAAGCCATTCCGCTTGGCCGAGCAGTATCTGATTCGTGCCGAGGCATATTGCCGTCAGGAGAATCCAAACTACGCTTTGGCATCGAAGGATTTATCAACTCTGCGCGAGAGCCGTTTCGCTTCGGGAGGCTCGGTGTCATTGACTGCCGACAACTACATACAGATGATTTCCGACGAGCGTGTGCGTGAGCTATATATGGAGGGTTTCCGCCTGAACGATTTGAAGCGTTGGGGCAAGCTCTACAACAATGGCGAGGGTTTCGAGCGTACACCACAGAGCAACTCGCTTGAGGAGGGTAGTTCGCTGAAGATTAAGGCCGACAACCCATTGTTCGTGTGGCCTATTCCACAGCACGAGATTGAGGCTCCGGGCTCGGAGGTGGAACCTAACGAAAGTAACAAATAGGAGGCTGGAATATGAAGAAGATACATTATATATTATTAGCACTTGCAGCCCTGACGGTTGCGGTGTCGTGTGACGAGGAGTATGTGACATATTCCGATGCCGAGTATGTTATGTTTGCCGAGCAACAATCGACAAACATGGTGCTTGCCGACCAGGAGTATTTCACAGTCCCCGTGGCTTCAACCGTTGCGTGTGATTACGACCGCACGTTTGGTGTTGAGATAGTAGATAAGGGCAGCAACGCCATCGAGGGCAAGCACTATCGTCTGTTGAGCAACAGTGTGACAATCCCTGCGGGTAAGCTCGCTGCCGATGTGAAGGTTGCAGGTCTTTACAACAACATTGAGCCTACCGATTCGCTGGGCTTCGTGCTTAAGCTGGTGATGCCCAAGCAGTTGAAGTGGGATTTGTATGAGGATAGCGACCAGACCAAGGTGGTGATGTACAAGGCTTGTCCTTTTGATAGAAACAACTTCACGGGCTGGTGTATTCTCACCTCTATGCTGCTGCGTGATTATCCGGGAGATAACATGAGCTATCAGCGATTGGTTCGCACCGAGGCTCATCCTACCGAGGCAAATACAGTGATTTTGCGTAGTTGTTTCTACGATGGTTATGACCTCACCATTACGTTTAACCCCGAGAATCCCGCCAACCCACTTGTTACCATGGACAAGGACCAGGTGTTGAGCGATGAGGCTTCGGTGTTTGGTCAGATTTTGGGTGATAATCACATCCTCACCACACACAGTTTCTACTATCCATCCTACTTCAATTCATGCCAGCGTTTTGTTGAGCTTTGGAACCATGTTTATGTCGAGAAGCTGGGCGAAATGGTGGGTACGGTAGGTCACTATTACAACATCCTTGAGTGGATTAGTGATGAGGAGGCCGAGCGTCTGCAACGTGAGAATGGAATGTAGGTCTTAGGTTTGGAATATTAATTCAATCTTTATAATATAGTTCAAAAATTTAAGCTATGAAAAAGAACATTTTGTATTTAATGTGTGGTTTGTTGAGCTTTGCGATGCTCTTCACCGCTTGCTCTTCGGATGATCCCATCATCCCAGAGTTTCCGTCGGAGGTGTCTCAGACCTTAGCGTCGAATGGCACACACACTATCACCATTTCACCAAACGTAAAGTGGTCGGTAGAACTCTCTAATAAGACCGATTTCTACATCAAGGATGGCAATGCTGAGGTTTACACTATGCAGGGTCAGCCAGGCGAGTACTCCTTCACAGTGTGCGCTCGCGAGATTGAGGACTTTGATGCTGACCACACTTGTGTGGTGGAGATGACTATGGGCACCGAGAAGAAGACCATTGCTACACTAATTGTCAAGAAGATTGACCGTGTGGTTAAGGTTTATCCTGTCAAGGTGAATCAGTATGGCTCATTTGTCAAGGAGCAGGGTAAGTATGTTTACGACGAGACTACTATTGATGCCATTGAGCTCGTAGATGTCTATGGCGAGTACATCGCTCCTGTCAAGGTTGTCTCAAACTTCAAGTTTAATGTTGTAGGTCCCGACTGGATGGCTGCCGTATCGGGTGGCGAGGCCGACACCGAGGTAGAGTTGGTGCTGAAGGCTGATGCCAACAACCTCCCTGCTGAAGATGCTTCGGGTGTGGTTAAGTTCATCGATGCCAACAACGAGGAGGAGAAGATAGGTGGTTCGGTAACAATCTCTGTTGAAGGTTCTTCAGAGTATATGGAGAAGAGCTTTGAGAGTGCCATTTCATTATCGTATGAGAGTGGAGAGGAGTTTGGCGGTTATTTCATAGCTGACCAAAATGCCGAGATTGTGGCTGTGGCTGCTGATGGCTCGGCTGCATCATGGCTTACAATCATTTGCTCGGACTGGGATGCCGAGGGTGCATCTATCCAGGAGCGTACCGTATCGTTTGCTGCAACCGAGAATAATGGTGACGCTTCACGTGTTGCTTATGTATTCGCATTGCCAGCGGCTGCGGCTGTTGAGAACAACGCCGATTTGATGGCTGATGGTGCAGTTAAGGAGGAGTATGCTGATTATCTTGCAACTGTGGTTACACAGTTCCCTGTTCCAGCAACCATCTCAATCAACTACCTTGACGAGTCATGCACAACATTCTCGGAGGCTGGTTCGGATGTTGATTTCTGGTTCTCGGAGGGTCCTTTGGCTAACATCTACATTGGTAGCAAGTATGATATCTCTTACTTTGGCGAGTGGGCAGAGTGTGGTTCAGGCAGTTCGTTCAAGACTACTCGTCCTATCGAGTCATTCGAGGTGTATGCTTACACCATGAGTGGTAGCTTCGCCAACATCACCGAGACTTCATGGGTTACAGGTGAGGTGATCAGCGAGAGCGAGGGCGTTTCACGCTTTACGCTCAATACCGACCTTTCAGCCGCTTCAGCCGAGGGTTCATTGAAAGAGGGGACTGACAAGTATGAGGCTGTTGTGTTGGTAAAATACACCGATGGCTCATATTCAGGTATCTACTTCCACTACTCGGAGACTGCTGGTGGCGGCGGTAGCGACGGCGTTGCATTTGAGAATGAGCAGCATGCAGGCTGGGCTCAAGCCACATTGGTTGAGTTGCACGAGGGTGATGAGCTCTACGATACATACTTCGCAGAGTTTAGCTCAACAGCTATGCCAGCACGTTTCTATCACCTGACTTACGAGTTCCCTGTTGACCAGAGCATGTACTCGATGGTTAAGCTCATTGGTATTCCAGAGACTGTGTTCGCTAATCCTTTGAGCGAGTGGGCTTACTACAATGCCATGCAGCAGTGCGTTGTTATGGAGGCTGCGGGTGCAGGAAGCGCAACTCCGGGCGTAATCACATTTATGAACGGTGGGGGCATAAATGAGATTGTAATATTCTGTACGTTGAATAACGCCGAGTAATTGTAATTCACGATACCCCGTCTCCCGACGGGGCGGGGTGTCGGTTTTTTTGTAGCCGGGCATGTCCCATTGAACTATAAGTATAGAGACTATACAGAGTAAAAAAAGATGAAAAACATAAAATTCAACGTATGCGTAGTGCTGCTGATGCTGTTGGGCCTGGGCTCAATGGTGTCGTGTCAAAGCAACGATGGCGTGGATAACCGCGAGCAGGAGTACGGATACGCACAATTCAAACTTTATAAGAAAGCCTCATATCCGGGTCAGGGTGCCGAGGCGGCATCTACGCGTGCCGTGAAGTCGGAGCTGGATTATCTCTCGGAGGCTTGCAAAATCAAGGTTGTCCTCACCTACGAGGGTACAACCATCGCCCAGACACTCACTCTGTCGGCTGCCGACAATGCTTTGGCAGAGTTTGGTTTGCGCAGCGACAAGCTCAAACTCATGACGGGTGACTACGGTCTGGATGCGTTTGTGCTGTACGATGCCGCCGATGAGGAGATTTATAAGAGTACCACGGCCGATGTGGGCGCGTTTGAGGTGAAGTCGGGCGGTTTGACCCAGCACGATGTGACTATCAAGGTCGAGCCTCGTGGTCATGCACGTTTCATATTCAAGAAACAGTTTGTCACAACACGTGCCGCAGAGCGTGAGTACACATTTGACGAGATTAAATATGTAAACCTCAATGTGGCACAGGTGCTTGCTTCGGGTGCTATGGTAAACCCTGTGAAGTTTGAGAAGTTGCCCGTGAAGTTCTCGGTTCATCTCGATGAGGATGACTCGATGAGCGATAAGGAGGGTTATCAGACCTCCACTCTGAGGTGCGACACGCTGGTTTCGTTGCCTGCGGGTAATTACCGCATCACTTCATATGAGACTCTGGATGAGAGCAAGCGACTGCTTGAGTCAAACTCTCGCCCCGTGGAGTCGGCGTTTGCCGTTGAGGACAACAAGACCACCGAGGCCGATGTCAAGCTCACCCTCAGCCAGAGCGATGAGTACCTGAAGGACTACTATGCACTCTACGAAATTTGGAAGGCCCTCGACGGTGAGAATTGGTACTACGACGGCGAAGAGTGGGCGCAGGGTGCGAACTGGAACTTCAACAAGGACCTCGATTTGTGGGGTGACCAGCCAGGTGTGCAGTTGCACTCGAATGGTCGTGTGGCATATATCGACATCAGCGACTTCGCCTTCCGTGGTGATATGCCTGCGGCGTTGGGTCAGCTTACCGAGCTTGTTCAGTTGTATCTGGGTACTCACAACGATACCAGTATTGTCAATTACGACCCCTCGCTTGCCAAGGACCAGAGCCTTGCGGAGCGCAGCCGTAACCGCATGGAGAATCATCGCAAATATCTCAGCATGATTCACACTCCACAGCAGGCATCCGAGCCTATTGCACGTGCTTTGGCCGAGAATAACATCGCAATACCTGCTACACAGCTCTACGCAACCAAGAGCGAGGCCGAGATTTTCGATATGGCAACGGGTAAGCAGCGTAACATCCACCTCTACGATACCAACCACGGTACATTGTGCAACGGTTTGCGCTCATTGCCAAAGGAGATTGCCAACCTGAAGAAGCTGGAGTACCTCTACATCGCCAACAGCGAGATTGAGACTCTGCCCGACGAGTTGGCCGAGTTGGAGTCTTGTACCGATGTTGAGATTTACAACTGTCCAAAGCTCAAGTCATTCCCTATGGCTTTGTGTCAGATGCCGGAGCTTATCTCGCTCAACCTCTCAAACAATGCACAGTGGTCGGCCGAGGAGATTTATAAGGGTTTGGATGGCTTGGCGAAGGGTCCGTCGGCTGACAAGATTCAGATATTGTATGCCCGCCAGAACAAGCTGGAGGAGTTGCCCGCATCGTTTGCCAACATGCATAAGTTGGGTCTGCTCGATTTGGCATTCAACCAGATTTCAAAGCTGCATCCTTTGGGCCGTGAGGTGTCGTTTGTGCAGCTCTACCTCGACCATAACAAGATTGAGTCAATACCTGTTGATGACGAGGGCTACTTCTGCGGTTATGAGGATGTGGAGACATTCTCGATGTCGTACAACAGGTTGAAGAAGCTCCCCAACATATTCTCTGCCAAGAGTAACTTCATGATGAAGTCGGTCGATTTTTCGGCTAACGATATCACCGGTTGCGAGGGCGAAGAGGATGGCACATATCGAGGTCTAAGAGTTGAGACCCTGACCATGACTCTCAACCCCAACCTCAAGAAGTATCCTCTGGCATTTGCCAAGAGCAATTCGCTGATTGCCTACATTATCCTGCGAGCCTGCGGTATTAAGGAGATTCCTGAGGGTGCTTTCACGTATAAAAATTCGGTGGACATGAAGTCGCTCGACCTCTCATATAACAAGCTCACCAAGCTACCACGCGATATGCACGCCGCCAACCTGCCTTACCTATATGGTGTGGATATGTCGTTCAACTCGTTCAGTGCGTTCCCTTATGAGCCTCTGGACAGCAGCGGCTTGACCGTGTTGGCTGTGCGCAGCCAGCGTGATGCCCAAGGCGGGCGTTGCTTGCGCGAGTGGCCTGCGGGCATTGGCAGCCACCGAGGTTTGCGAGGTTTGTATCTGGGCTCGAATGATTTGCGAAAGATTGATGATACAATCTCTACCTTGATTTACTATCTTGACATCAGCGACAATCCAAACATCATCTTCGATGCTTCGGATGTCTGCTACGCATGGCAGGTGGGAGCATATATCCTGATATACGACAAGAGTCAGAATATTTTGAATTGTGATGTAATGTTGGAGTAAATAGTAAGGTGACTATGGATATTAGAAAATTTTTGATTATAGCATTTATGTCGCTCGCTATGGTCTCATGTAGCGACGATGAGGATGGTAATGGCACCTTATTGCCAACAAACTCTATACAGATGGGTGCTGCGGGAGGTGTCGAGCAGATTAAGGTTGACATCGCAGGCCGTTGGATAGCTTCAACCGACAACCCATGGATTACCGTTTCGCCAGCCAATGGTGTGGGTAGTGTAGTGTGTGAGTTCAAGATTGATTCGGCGCTGAATGCCGAGGCACGCCACGGCGTGGTACGTCTGCAAAACCTCTCAACATGGGAGTCTCGTGAGATAACCGTTGACCAGGAGGGTTTCCCATACACTATTGCAATTGACGATAACTCGTTTGATATTGACAGCTATAAAGTTGCCGAGCAGCGTTATTTCGATGTGAAGATTCGCTCAAATGTGGAGTTTGATGTTGAAATCCCCGAGGATATCAAGTGGCTCAGGCACGATGATTACAAGCTGGTGCTGAACCGTGGCCTGCGTCCACGTGAGGTGAATGTGCGCTTCCGCTGGGATATCAACACCGCCTCGGTCGAGCGTTTGGCCGAGATTAAGTTTGTGCCTCGTCAGAATGTGGAGTTGCAGCGCAGCGATGTACTCAACATCAAGCAGGAGGGTGCAGAGCCCATCATCCCCGACACACGCTCGGGTGACTCTATTGCATTGCTTGCCATTGCCCGCAATCTGAATGTGATGTCGCAGTGGGACTCGTCGCAGCCCATGACCATGTGGAACAATGTGGTGCTGTGGGATGAGTCGATGGATGGGTGTACTCCCGAGAATGTAGGCCGTGTGAAGTCGGTTGATTTTATGCTCTTCTCTACTTCCGAGCCTCTGCCTTTTGAGGTGAGGTATCTTACGGCTGCCGATGAACTCTATTTCTTTGGTAACTCCAACACCTTCCTCAAGAGCCTTGAGCTGGGTGATGACATCTGCGAACTTACGCAGTTGCGCCGTCTGACCGTGGGTAGCTATGGCTTGGTGTCGTTGCCCGAGAGCTTCAGCAAGTTGAAGAATCTTGAGTACCTTAACATTTGTGCCAACAACTTCCAGACCGTACCACGTGTGTTGAACAAGCACAACTTCCCCAAGTTGCGTTCGCTTGACATTAATGCCAACCAGCGCAGTGTGGTTTACGATTTGAGCAACACCACCAAGCAGAACCTCGGCGGTTTCATCGATGAAGAGGAGTTCCCCATAGATTTGATTTTGTGGGACTTGGATACTCTGGTGATGTCGGTGAACTATTTGCAGGGTGAGTTGCCCGATTTTGAGGATGATGACCGTGTGCCTGTATATACTCAGGAGGATATTGATCGAGCTGACACCTTGCCTCAGATGCTTGCAGACCGCCGCATAAAGAAGGTTATGCCTTCGACCAAGCGTTTTGCCATCAACTACAACCGTCTCTCGGGCGATGTCCCCGATTGGCTGCTCTACCATCCGGCACTCGACTGGTGGATACCTTATAGTCTGGTATTCAATCAGGAGGGTAAGAATCAGAAGGGTGAAATGTCGGGATTTGATAATGTCCCCGCCAACCTGAACTACTATTACGATATATACACATCAAAGGAGCGTAAGGAGATTAACGCAGGACAGTAGTGTAGAGGAATTGAGGTATAGATAAACAGTGATGATATGATGAAACAACGTATATTATATGGTTTGATTCTTTTGGCGGGCATTGTGATGATGTCGTGCGCCAAGGATGAGATGCAGGATATTCAGGAGCAGCCTTATGCCAAGGGGGAGCTGTTTGTGAAGTTCACACCCGAGGTTGCCGATATGATTGCGCAGTCACAGGTAACTCGTAGCGGCGTGGTTACGCGCAGCGGTGTGCCTGCGGTTGATGAGGTGATGGAGATTATCGGCACCTATGAGCTTGAGCGTGTGTTCCCCGTTGATGAGCAGCGTGAGGAGCTTACCCGCCAGAGCGGACTCCATCAGTGGTATGTCGTGCGCTTCAGCGGCGATAAGGATGCCGATGAGGTTGCCCGGCAGTTCAAGACTTTGGGTGAGGTGCAGAACATTGATTTCAACCGCACCATCAAGCGCGCCTACACAGGCAAGGCTACGCCGCTGAAGAAGTCGCAGCTTGAGCGTATCGCCATGCGTGCGACACGTGCTTCGATGAACGACCCTCTGCTGGCCATGCAGTGGCATTTGATAAACAACGGCGATTTGTTTACTCAGGGCGAGGTGGTAAAGTCGGTCAAGGATGCCGACGTGCAGGTTGAGAAGGCCTGGGAGCGTTCTACAGGCGATGAGTCGGTTGTGGTGGCTGTGTTGGATGAGGGTGTGTTTGTTGAGCATCCCGACCTTAAGGACAACATCTGGATTAACGAGGATGAAATCAACCGTTCAAAGCAGGATAACGATGGTAATGGCTTCTGTGGCGACTACCACGGCTACAACTTCGCCAAGAACACGGGCGTGATTACATGGAACGACGTTTACGACTCGGGCCACGGCTCGCACGTCGCGGGTGTTATTGCAGCACAGAATGGCAACGGCGTGGGTATCAGCTCAATAGCCGGAGGTGATGCCAATGGCGGAGGTGTAAAGATTATGGTATGTCAGATTTTCTCGGGCAATGTGAGCTCGTCGAGTATCGCGGTGGCGCGTGCCATCAAGTATGCAGCCGACAATGGCGCTGTGGTGTTGCAGTGCAGCTGGGGTTACGTCTCGGGTCGTGCCAACGAGTATGATTGGGGCGAGGCTGGCTTCGCATCACAGGAGGAGTGGGAGCGAGGCGCACCACTTGAGAGGGATGCGCTGGAGTACTTCACTCACAATGCAGGCTCGCCAAGCGGCGTTATTGATGGCGGTATCGCAATCTTTGCAGGCGGTAACGAGTCGGCTCCGATGGCAGGCTATCCCGGTGCTTCGGAAGATTATGTGTCGGTTGCAGCCACAGCGGCGGACTTCACCCCTGCCGTATATACCAACTATGGCCCCGGCACAAGCGTGTCGGCTCCGGGTGGTGACCAGGATTATTACTACGACTATGTTGATGAAGAGCATAACTATGGTGAGGTGGGTTGTATTCTCTCGACTCTGCCCTACAACGTGAGCGAGAGTGGCTATGGCTTTATGGAGGGTACCTCTATGGCTTGTCCCCATGTGTCGGGTGTCGTGGCACTTGGTATCTCTTACGCTACGCAGTTGCGCCGTCATTTCAAGGCTTCCGAGATTCAGGAGTTGCTTATTTCCACCGCTACACCTATCGATGCCTATATATCGGGCATTAAGGTGTATCGCCGCTATGTTGCCGACATCGGTCCCCAGCAGCCTATGCAGATTAAGCTCTCGGACTATAAGGGCATGATGGGCTCGGGTCAGGTGAACGCTGCGGCTCTGCTTGAGGCCATTGCCGGTGCGGGCGAGAAGATGCAGTTTCCCAACCTCTATGTGGCTACAAACGCTCATGTGGCAGTTGTCCCAGCCCGCTATTTCGTGGGTGGCGAGGAGCTGACCTTTGACGTGACAATTGCCGATAGCTCGGTGGCATCGTTTGAGGAGCAGGGTTCGAAGCTTGTTTTCAAGGGTCTGAAGGTGGGCTCTACGAAGGCTACCGTGAAGGCCTCGAATGGCGAGTCGCACAACTTCATCATCACCGTGCGTGATGGTGCTAATGGTAACGGCTGGTTGTAGTATGCTCGGCAGTGTGATGAGATATGCGCTGATAGCGATGGCTATGCTCGGTTGCGAGGTGGCCACAGCGCAGTTGCGCCTCATCCCCAAGCAGAAGCTCGACAGCGTTGCCAATCCACGCATTGTTGAGGATGCCAGGATGCAGTTCAAGGGCGGTGCGGTGGTGTCGTTTGACACTATTGACGAGGATGCGGGCAGTTGGGAGAAGACTCTGGAGTGGCGCAATGGAAGTGATAGGACGCTTGTCGTCACACGTGTCACAACAAGCTGTTCGTGCTTGCAGGCCGTAGCCGACAAGGGTGCAGTCAGGGGTGGTGGCAGTTCAAAGTTGCTGTTACGATACTTCCCCAAAGGGCATCCGGGTAAGGTCGAGCAGCGAGTGTTTGTATATACAAACCTCTCGTCAAGCATCCCTTCATCCATCATAACCCTGCGTGGTGATGTGATACCTTCCGACGACCGCAGTGCCGACTATCCCCGCCGTCATGGAGCGTTGCTCTTAAGACGCGACACGATAACCTTTGCGGGCGACAGGGAGCAGGTTGAGCGCATTGCGTGCCTGAATGTCGGTGAGCGAGAGTTGCGTCTTGAGGCTGATGAACTTTCATCGCGAGGCCTGACGCTTAAGACCGAGCCTGCGGTGCTTAAGGCGGGCGAGGAGGGAGACCTGGTTATTACTTATAGCCCTGTGGATGCTAATAAGCCTTTGTGGCTAAAGCTCTACATCAAGGGGCTTGCGTTGCCGTTGCGTGGGCGTGAGATTACGGTGCAGATTGAAAAGAAAAAATAATAATAAGAGATATGAAAAATTTGTTGAAAAGAGCCTTTTTGGCGTTGATGGCCCTTGCTGTACTGACAGCTTGTAGTGACGATGATGTGTATCAGGAGCCTACGTTGGATGTTACGCCAAACAATATTGCAGGCACATGGTGTTTGCAGAGCTGGAGCGGCGGCGAGATGATGGAGGGCAGCTATGTCTATATCGACTTCGTGCGTGCCGACCGCACCTACACACTCTATCAGAACCTCGACAGCCAGCAGTTGCGTACCATCACGGGCAGCTACTACATCGAGACCGATGCCGAGTATGGAGCCGTCATCCGTGGCAACTACGACTACGGCAATGGCGAGTGGTCACACCGCTACATCGTTACCGACCTCACGGCGGAGCGTATGGTGTGGACTGCCAAGGATAATGCCGACGATGTGAGTGTCTATGTGCGTAAAGAGCTCCCCGAGGGTTTCAAACCCGCCGAGGAGTAGTATAGACAGTATAGAGAAGAGCGTTGTTATACAAACTCTGACTAAGCGAGGGTGTCCAATAACTTGTTGGGCACCCTCGCTTTTGTTGCTGGCTTTACTTTGCTCCTATTTTCAGAACTCCGCCTTGCAGCAGAGCGAGATTGTTTTGCCCGATGTGGGGTGGGTGAACTCGATGGTTTCGGCGTGGAGCATCAGCCTGTCGCCCCCTGTGCCGTAGATGTCGTCACCCACAATAGGGGTGGCAAGACCCTGGGCATGTGCTGCATGAACACGCAACTGATGTGTGCGTCCTGTTATGGGGTAGAAGCGGACGCGTGTGTGTCCACCCTCTATGCCCTCCACCTTGTATATGGTGTGCGCCATGCGACCATCCTCGGCCACCATCTGTCGTGGACGATGCTCGTAGTCAAGTTTCAGGGGCAGGCGTATCTCGCCCTCCTGAGGCTCTATTATGCCCTCAAGCAGTGCCACATAACTCTTCCTGACGCTGCGCCCGATGAACTGCTTTTGCAACGCCTCGTGCGCCGATTTGTTCTTGGCTATGATGAGTATGCCCGAAGTGGATTGGTCGAGGCGGTGGACAATCATCGCCTCGGCATAGCGCTCCGTGGCCCACTCCTCGGCAGAGCGCACACCCGACTTGCCACGCACCGAGAGCATGCCTGAAGGCTTGTTGATGGCTACCAGCTCATCATCCTCCCATAGGATTGTGGGCTCGGGGGGCGTAATCTCCATAAGTGGGTTGGGCTCGACATTCAATCCCTGGAGCATATGCCCAAGTATGGGTTTGCACTTGCTGTTGCACGAGGGGTAGAATGTGCCGTGCTTGCGCACCTCGCCCTTGGGGGAGTTGCCCCACCAGAATTCGGCCATGCAGAGGGGCTCAAAACCGTTTTTATAGGCATATTGCAGCAATTTGGGTGCGGCGCACTCACCTGCGCCGGCTGGTGGTATGCGCTGCGCAGTGGGGGCAAATATCTCACACAGGTCTTTCTCCTCGCCCATGGCATTGAGCATGCGAAACTCGGCAAACAGAGCCATCTGCAAATCGGCCGAGCGTGAGTGGCGCACCTGCTTCAATGCTTCAATCTCCTCCTCTATCTCCTGCACCATGCGCTCGGCCTCTGCCAAACGCTCCTTGGCGGTACGCTTCTGACGTTGTGCCGTGGCATTGTCGCGCTGTGATGAGAGTATGAGTTCCTGATTGTTGTAGTCGCCCTCCTGTCGTAGCCTATCACGCGCAGCCTTGCCCTCGGCAAGCCACTCCTTTATGCGGCGCAGCTCGGTGGCGTGCTCCGCCCTTGCAAGTTCAAGGTGCTGCCTTGCCATGCGCAGCCCCTCGCTGTCCTGCATCTTTGCAATGATGTTGTTTATCTCTGAAATGGCCGCCTCCTCACGTTTGAAAAAATCGTCGGGCTGCAACATGTCATACACCGCCGGTACAAAGTAGGGGTGGTTGTTGCTGCCCGCTATGTTACCCGAGAAGGCTGCAAGAAATCCCATCTCGCCTGCCCGCCTTACAACCAGCACACCGAACATCTTACCCTGCATAAGCTCCTCGTGCCACTTGGTCTGGGTGTGCAGATATTGCTGCACCTCATGTGCCGCTGCAACACACAGCGGGTGTGGAGTGTAGTGGAAAGGGTAGGTGAAGAGCGCGGGTGGCTCTATGCCCTCAATGTCGGAGAGGAAGCGGTGCAGCATCGTTTTTTGAAAAATATTCACTGCAAAGATAATTTTTTATCGGAAATTTTGTAGCTTTATGTGAAAAATTGCGACTAACGTAGTGAAGGAATATTATTCAGAAGGTTTAGGAAAGGTGTGAAATGAGTGAGTTGGAACAAGAGTTTGCCCGCATAGTCAAGGAGCATAAGGATACCATATACATGGTCTGCTACATGTTCTCGAAGGATAGTGGTGAGGTGCAGGATTTGTATCAGGAGTGCCTGATAAATTTGTGGAAGAGCATATCGTCGTTTGAGGGGCGCAGCAATCTGCGCACGTGGATATGGCGTGTGAGCCTTAACACGTGCATCTCGGCCGACAGGAAGAAACGCCGCCGTGGCTCTCTGCCGCTGGAGATGGATATCGACCTCTACAACGACACCGACCACGAAACCCGCCAGGTGAAGATGCTGCACGAGCGCATCAGCAAGCTGGGGCCCTTCGACCGTGCCATCATCATGCTATGGCTCGAGAACATGAGCTACGAGGAGATTGGTGCCATAGTGGGTATCTCGACAAGGAATGTGTCGGTCAGATTATTCAGAATCAAGGAACAACTAAAACAGATGAAATAACAATGAGTCTGGAATTCAACATAAACGAACACGAAGAACTTGAGCAGATGCGCGAACAGTTGGCCACGTTGCGCAGCAAACTCGAAGCGCAGCAAATCGTGAGCGAGAAGATGATTCTCAATGCCATCAGGTCGAGTTTGAGCAATATTAACCGCCGAGGTATATTCTTCTCGATTTTCAGCCTTTTGTCAATTCCGTTTTGTTGCGGAATATTCTATTCGATGGGCTATTCCGAGGGATTTGTTTTAGGTACGGGCATTATGCTGTTTATATGTCTATGTGCTACCATTTATGTTCATGTGGGTTTGCGTGTGGCAGATGTGTCGCGAGGTAATATGGTAGAGGTGGGACGAAGAGTCCTGCGCCTGCGCAAGCAGTACATCTACTGGCATTTGTGGAGCGTGCCCATGATTGTTGTGTGGGGATATTTTCTCTATTGTGAGGTGTGTGTGATATACCCCGACCCATATATGCGTAACGGCTTTCTTATCGGAGCATTGGTTGGCGGTGTGATTGGTGCTGCGATAGGTCTGTGGCAACACTTCAAGGTGCTGCGCATGGCCGATGAGGTGCTCGGTCACATCAACGAGTTACAGGAATAGACCCTTCCTAACCTACTTTTTTCTATAAAAAAGGCCCCGAATCTGCATTGCGCAGGTTCGGGGTAAATGTTTCAGTGATGCCACTATCTGAGATTCATCACATCGCTGATGCCTAAATCCGAGTACATCTGTTTCAACTCCTCGTCGCTGCGGTCGGACACAACCAGCAGTCGGTCGCCGACCATGAGTTCGGTGTTGCCTCGCGGCACGAAGTATTCACCTCCACGCGATATCATCACCACCAGCGTGTTGTCGGCAATGTCTATGTCGCGCAGCGTGTTGCCCTTGGCAAGCATGACACCCGTGACTCCAATCTCCGAGAAGTTGCTCTTTATGGAGTCGGGTATGCCAACCTTGAACAGCGGCTCTTTCTCCTGATAGGCAAGTCCCAGCCAGTTGGCCATGGCACTCACCGTTGTGCCCTGTATGATGAGCGAGAACAATGTTCCCATGAATACCACGTTGAAAATCAAACTGCCATCGTCAATACCCTCAATGATGGGGTAGGTGGCAAATATTATGGGCACGGCACCTCGCAGACCCACCCACGAGATGTAGAGTCGGGCCTTTTGGGTGAAGTGCTTGAAGGGAGCCAGGCAGGTGAATACCGTTAGAGGACGTGCTACCAATATCAGGAAGATACCCACGGCACAGCCCAGAAGCAGGATTTTGGGTTGCAGCAACTCGTCGAGATTGACCAGCAGACCAATGGTTAGGAATAGTACGATCTGCGCCAGCCAGGTGAAACCGTCAAAGAATGTGGTGAGGTTAGACCTGTGTACGAGTTTGTTGTTGCCAACGACAAGTCCTGTGATGTACACCGCCAGATAGCCGTTACCCCAGAGCAGATTGGTGAATGAGAACGAGAAAAAGACAAACGCCAGCAGCAGGACAGAGTAGAGCGAGGCATTATTCTTGATGTTGATGCGGTTTATGGCAAAGACCGCCATGCGACCGATGCCGTAACCCAAAGTACAACCGACCAGCATCTGAATCATGAACTGCGCCACACTGCCAAGTATTGACGTGCTCTCACCCGATACCGAAACTGCCGCAACCAGCACGATTGTCAGCATGTAGGCCATGGGGTCGTTACTTCCACTCTCCAGCTCAAGCAACGGACGCAGGTTTTGGCTGAGTCCCTGCTTTTTGCTTCGCAGGATTGAAAAGACTGAAGCCGAATCTGTTGATGACATTGTTGCGGCCAGAAGCAGTGCTACGGGGAAGCTCATGGCCATCCCCACCCACGACGAGAAGAAGTAAATGAATCCGCCTACCAGACACGCTGTCATGGCCACACCCACCGTGGCGAGTGTTATGCCCGGGGCGAGGATGGGCTGTATCTCGGAGAACTTTGTATCCATACCTCCCGAAAAGAGGATGATACACAAGGCGAGCATACCGATGAACTGCGTCAGCTCAAACGAGTTGAACGATATGAAATGCCATCCGAAAACCATACCCACACCCAGGAACAACAGCAGTGCCGGTGCCCCAAACTTATACGCCAGCTTACCCGCTGCCACAGCAACGAAAAGCAATAACGCCCAAACCAATAAAATATTTTCAGTCAGATTCATAAACCTATCCCTTGTGGCGGCCACTGTGCCGCAATAACACTATTCAACTATTTTCAGCTCACTCGCAGGGCGCAACTCCAGCTCGATATACTCAAATGCCTGAGCTGCGGTCACACCACTTTTAGGCGATGTGTAGATTACCACCATGAATGCCGAAATGCCGTCTGATGGAATCTTGCGCAAGGTAGTAAAATCTCCTTTAGCAAGCAAATCCAAAACGGTGGCTTTTTGTTCTTTATTGAACTTCAGCTCTTCACGGCGCAGGAAACAATGGTCGCGGTTGAGGTAGGGTGCAGTGCTGTGGCCTGCCATGCGGGCAAACACCATAGCACCTCCTATCATCACGCCCACAGCCCCAAACAAAACGAGTGCCGATTTAAGGTTGGGCGCATCCATAGTTCCCATTCCAAAGTAGTTTACTGCCAACAATGCCACGCCGGCAATCAGAATTGCAAGTGGCAAGGTCAGCGGTTTGCGGCGGTTTGTAATAGCTCCGCCCGACGAGGTTTGCAAGGCCTCGCTCATATCGTATTTAGCCATCTTAAAAAGTTGAATTTTTTACACAGTAAATAATTTTGTGAGCCTTCACTCACTGATACACACAAGAATAATTGGGCTCAAGCTTAGCTTAATCCCTGAAAAAAGTTATGTGCAAGTGGCTAAATACGAAGTCGGCAAAGTGAGTGAAGATAGTATCCTACTCGCAGTGACGACGTATAGTGATTGAAATTTAGAATGTCGGTAACATGGCCTGCGTGACGGCAGGGGGTGGCGTGAACGGCCGACTTCAGCGTGTGGGGATTGCGATGTCGTGCCTGGGAGTTCTCGCTCTCGTCGCCACGCTGCACCACCGAGTTGGATGATGTCGAGCCTGCACGCAGAATGTCGTTATGGAGTATCTCAAGACTCAACTCCTCTGCCGATTTGTTGTCGTCGGCTGCCTTCAATGTGGTCACAACGGGCTGCTTGCTTGCTTCGGGCAGGTGTTTGTGAATCTCACCTACTGAAGCGAAGAGCATCGTGACTAATATGGCAACAACGTAACGTTTCATCTCTATTGTGGCAGGAATGTGTAAATAATTAAACCTTCGTGGCGTGCTGGGGCGGAATTGTCGATGTTAAAGAGCGAGGCACGTGCCGCCTTCAGAGCCTCCTCGCGCATAATCTCGTTGCCGCCCGACTTGATGCGTGCCGCAATCACCTCGCCGCCCTGGTCAATGGTCACCAGCACCTCGACCTGACCTCCCGTGTCGCTGGTGTAGGCGGGAACCACCAGATAACGCTTCGTGCGCACGGGGTTGCGGAACTCAAAGCGTACGGTAACTCCTCCCGTGTATTTCGAGTCCTCGCCCTTCTTCTCTGATTTTGTTTCGCTCTGCGGGCGGTCGTTGAGGATTGACTCGGCCTCGGCCACACCCGCCTCGTATGCGGCACGGTTGGCCTTCATGCCCTCGGCTATGCTCTTCATCGACTCGTTGAGCTGGGCTGTGTTGGAGTTGCGGTCATCCTTGAGGTTTTCGTTCAGCACACCCTCGTTTGATTGCAGGTTGCGAATTTTGCTCCACTCGATGTCCTGCTGTTGTTTCATCTCAATCTCGCGTTGCAGGCGCTCCTTCTCCTTCTCGAGTTCTTCCAGAGTCTGCAAATCGACATATATACCCTGGGTGTGGGGGCGTGAGCCGACAATGATTTTCGAGCTGAAGAATACTATACCCAGCACCAGATAGGCTATGACCATCACACTCAAACCCAGACGGTGGTCGTAGGCCCACTCGCCCGCATCCTGCTTGCGGTTTTCAAACGGGAGGTGCATTCTTGTTCTGCGTGGGTGGGGTTTCGGTTGTCCCGAGGAGCCTCGTGCAGCAGATGGAGTAGCACAGTTGGGAGGTATATTTTGTTCTGTATTTGACATATAAGTAGGTTACCAAGTGTAAATCTTTGGCAAAATTAGGTTTTTTTTATTAAAATTGCTATATTTGTACGGTTTTTTATTGAGGAGAGTCAGTAATGAACCTTTGCACAACAATTAACTTAAACTATTATGCAAAGTAAACAACAAACATTATCAGCCCCAATCTCATTCTCGGGTAAGGGTCTGCATACAGGTGTTACGGTGAACATGACCGTGCATCCCGCGGTTGATAATAATGGAATCGTATTTCGCCGTGTAGATATTGAGGGGGCTCCCGTAGTTCCTGCCTTGTGTGAGTATGTGACCGATACCTCTCGTGGTACCACCATTGAGAAGGGTGCTGCCAAGGTTAGCACCATTGAGCACATTGTGTCGGCATTGTGGAGTCTGGGTGTTGATAATGCCATAATCGACATAGATGGTCCCGAGGTGCCTATCATGGATGGTTCGGCGCGTGAATATGTGGCAAAGATTACCCAGGTGGGCCTGACCAAGCAGAAGGCCGAGCGTAAGTATTTTGAAGTTACCGAGAAGCAGGTGTACACCATTCCCGACAAGGGCGTGGCAATCATCATCTATCCTGACGATGAGTTTACCGTGTCGGTACATGTTGATTACAATTCGAAAGTCATTGGTAATCAGTATGCTACGCTTGACATGTTCAACGAGTATGCCGAGAATATAGCACCTTGCCGTACGTTTGTATTCCTGCACGAGTTGGAGCCACTGCTTAAGATGAACCTCATCAAGGGCGGTGATTTGGACAATGCTATTGTGGTTGTTGAGAATCCCGTTTCCGACGAGCAGCTCGACCACCTGAAGAAGATTTTTGGCAAGGAGGATATACGTGTTACGGGTGGTTATCTTAACAATTTGCAGTTGCGCGCAAGCAACGAGCTGGCACGTCACAAGTTGCTTGATTTGCTTGGCGACTTTGCTCTGCTTGGCATGCGTATCAAGGGTAGGGTATGGGCATCGCGTCCTGGTCACTACGCCAACACCGAGTTCATGAAGCAGATTATGCAGACCATCCGCCGCGATGGTGAGAAGCCTGCCTTCAAATACAATCCCAACAAACCTGCCTTGATGGACAGCAACAAGATTATGAGTCTGTTGCCACACCGTTACCCATTCCTGTTGGTTGACAAGGTGTTCTACATGGATTCAAACTCTATTGGAGCTATCAAGAACATCACACTCAACGAGCCACAGTTCACCGGTCACTTCCCACAGGAGCCTGTTATGCCGGGTGTGTTGCTTGTGGAGGCGATGGCCCAGGCGGGTGGAATATTCATCCTCAATAGCGTGGATAAGCCTGAGGAGTACTCAACATATTTCCTTAAGATTGACAGCGTGCGTTTCAAGCGCAAGGTTGTTCCTGGCGACACTCTCCAGCTGGAGGTCTATCTCACCGAGCCTTTGCGTCGTGGCATAGCCTCTATGGTAGGAAAGGTGTTTGTGGGTGGTCAGCTGGCGTGTGAGGCTACACTCATGGCACAGATTGTGAGAAACAAAAAATCAGAGTAAGATATTATGATAAGTAATTTAGCGTATGTGCATCCCGATGCAAAAATCGGGGAAAACGTGACTGTCGAGCCTTTTGCCTACATCGCGGGTGATGTGGAGATTGGTGACGGTTGCTGGATAGGCCCATCGGCTACAATTCATGATGGTGCCCGCATCGGAAAGGGTTGTAAGATTCACTCTTTCGCATCGGTGGCTTGTACCCCACAGGATTTGAAGTTCCGTGGCGAGAAGTCGACGGCTGTTATTGGCGATAATTGCGAGATTCGCGAGTGTGTGACCATTAGCCGTGGCACAGCCTCTACGGGTACTACCATCATCGGCTCGAACAACCTCATCATGGCCTACGCTCACGTTGGTCACGACTGCGTTGTGGGTAGCAACTGTGTCATCGTCAATGGAGTGTCGCTTGCAGGCGAGGTGCATGTGGGTGACTGGGTGGTTATTGGCGGTCACTCGGCCGTTCACCAGTGGACTCACATTGGCGACCATGCCATGATTCAGGGCATGTCGGGTGTGACCAAGGATGTGCCACCTTACATCACGCTCTCAAAGGAGGGTCACTATGCCGGCATCAACAAGGTGGGACTTTCGCGCCGTGGTTTCAGCCACGAGCAGATTATGGCCATCCACGATGTGTGCCGCATATTGTTCCAGAGCGATTTGAACTATATCAACGCTTGCGACAAGGCTGAGGTCGAGTTGCCACAGTCGGCCGAGCGAGACTATCTGCTTAACTTTGTGCGCTCATCGCAGCGTGGTTGTATCAAACCTTATCAGAAGAAATCGAAGGCTGAATAGAGCACGAGTTAGCGTATAAAATTAGGGGTTTGGCGAAAAAAATAGCTAAACCCTTTTTTGTTATTGGCGAAATTTCTAAATTTGCTTTGGATAATCGTAAAAAAACTATACACAATGAAGAAATTAAGAGTCCTATTGGTAACATTAGTTGCCGCACTTGCCTCATCTGTGGCATTTGCTGCCGAGCCTGCGGGCAATAGTGTGACGGTTGATGCCGGTGCAAAGAAGATGAAGTACAGCAGAATGATTTTCGGCCATTTCATCGAGCATTTCGACAATCAGGTATATGGAGGTATCTACGACCCCAAGTCGAAGTTTGCCGACAAGGATGGCTTCCGCACCGACGTCATCGAGGCGTTGAAGCAGATTCAGGTGCCCATCGTGCGCTGGCCGGGCGGTTGCTTTGTGTCGTCGTACCATTGGCTGGATGGCGTGGGCAAGAAGCGTTACCCTGTGTGGGACAAGACATGGCAGGTGGAGGACCCCAACACATTCGGCACCGACGAATATGTCAAGTGGTGTCGCAAGGTGGGCTGCGAGCCTTACATATGTACGAATGCCGGCACGGGCACAGCCGAGGAGATGAGCGACTGGGTGGAGTATTGTAATCGCACCGATGGCAAGTTTGGTGCTATGCGTGCCAAGAACGGCAACAAGCAGCCTCACGATGTGAAGTACTGGAGCATCGGTAACGAGAACTGGGGTGCGCACGAGCTGGGTGCAAAGACTGTTTCCGAGTGGGGTCCATTGGTGGCTGAGTCGGCGAAGCTGATGTTGTGCGCCGATAAGGATATTAAGCTCTTGGCGGCGGCCGTATCCACACGCGACTGGATTTTGCCTATGCTCAAGAAGGCGGGCTATTTGCTTGATTATGTGTCGATTCACGGTTATTGGGATTTTAACGCTATAACCCACAATATCCTTCCCTACATGGATTGCATGATGCGTACTGACGCCCCTGAAAAGGATATTCAGAAGATTATCGGCATCCTTGAGGAGGCCGGCTTTGGCGGTGGTCGCATAAAGATTTCATACGACGAGTGGAACTTGCGTGGCTGGCACCATCCAAAGCATGCTTATTGGCGTGAGGGACACGACCTTGAGGCTCGCCGCAAGAATGACATTCCATCGTCATACACCATGGCCGATGCTATCTTCTCGGCCTGCTTCCTGAACTCGTGCATGCGTCATGCCGACATCGTTGATATTGCCTGCTTCTCGCCAATCGTGAACACCACGGGAGCCCTGTTTGTGCATCCTGAGGGAGTGTTGAAGCGTACCACCTATCATGTGTTCGATATGTATGTGAATATGCTTGAGGAGTATGTGGTGCCTACCAACCTCACCACCGAGCGTCTGTCGCACGGCAAGGCATCGACAGGTGTGCTGGACTGCACCCTCACATCAAACGAGGATGGCACACGCTATGCGTTGGCTGTGGTGAACAAGGACCCAAAGAGCAGCCGTATGCTGAGCATCAATTTCGCCGAGATGGGTGTGAAGCCTATGTCGAAGATTGAGGGTACGGTGTTGTGTGGCTCATCGCCCGATGACTACAACGAGGTGGGTGCCGAGAACCGTGTTGTGCCCGAGGAGCGCACCTTTGAGGTTAAGGATGGCTGCATTGAGTTGCCTGCACACTCGCTGGTTGTGTTGAAATTCTAAATATATTGCATCGCGGAGGTGGATTTTCTGCCATAAATATTTGTATTATAGCAAATTTTCACTATTTTTGCAGCGTGAATGAAGGAGTAAGGGGACGAGTGAGTCCCCTTATTTCGTATCCCAAGGTGAAAATAAGAATCTTAAATATGATAGACTGCGAAAAAATATTAGCTATTGCCGACAGGGAACTGTCTGGCACAGATATGTTTACGGTCAGCTGTAAGTGCTCGCCGATGAACGAGGTTGAACTCTTGATTGACAGCGACACGCACGTTTGTATCGAGAGTTGTGTGGAGTTGAGCCGCAAGATTGAGGCGGAGTTTGACCGTGACCAGGAGGATTTCTCGCTGACGGTGGCGTCGGCAGGCATTGGCTCGGAACTCACCAACATACGTCAATACCGCAAGCTGGTAGGCTCGTCGGTTGAGGTGCTGCTCTTGAGCGGAGTGAAGATTCTGGCCAAGCTCGATGGCGTGAGCGAGGAGGGTATCACCATCTCATACCAGGAGAAGCAGGCCGTGGAGGGTAAGAAGCGCAAGGTGCTGGTGGACGTGGTAAATACCTACTCTTTCAGCGAGATTAAGTACACCAAGGAGTACCTCGATTTTAAGTAGAAAAGCAAGAAACAAAATAAATAAAACACAAACAAATGGAAAATTTCAATCTTATCAGCAATTTTGCTGAATTTAAGGACCAGAAGAACATCGACAAGGCTACGATGATTGGCGTGCTGGAGGATGTTCTGCGTCATGCTTTGCAGAAGCAGTTTGAGAGTGATGAGAATTTCGATGTCATCATCAACCCCGAGAAGGGCGACTTGGAGATTTGGCGTAACCGCGAGGTGGTTGAGGATGGCGCAGTGGAGAACCCCAACACCCAGATTTCAGTGTCGGAGGTCAAGGCCATTGATTCAACCTACGAGGTGGGTGACGAGTATTCTGACCAAATCAAGATGAGTCAGTTTGGCCGCCGTGCAGTGTTGTCGTTGCGTCAGAACCTGGCATCGCGTCTGCTCGATTTGGAGAAGGCCAACATCTACGAGCAGTACTCCGAGAAGGTGGGCGAGATTATCTCTGCCGAGGTCTATCAGGTGTGGAAGCGTGAGGTGCTGCTGCTTGACGAGGAGGAGAACGAACTCATCCTGCCCAAGAGTGAGCAGATTCCTAACGACTTCTATCGCAAGGGCGACACCATCAAGGCTATTGTGAAGAGTGTGGAGATGAACAACAACCAGCCACGCATCATCCTCTCGCGTACGGCTAACCAGTTCCTCGAGCGATTGTTCGAGCAGGAGGTGCCCGAGATTTACGACGGCCTTATCACCATCAAGACCATTGCCCGCATCCCCGGTGAGCGTGCCAAGGTGGCTGTGGAGTCTTACGACGACCGCATCGACCCCGTAGGTGCTTGTGTGGGTATGAAGGGCTCGCGCATCTACACCATCGTCAAGGAGCTGCGCAACGAGAATATCGACGTTGTGAACTACACATCAAACACCCAGCTCATGATTCAGCGTTCACTCAACCCTGCCAAGGTGTCGTCTATCATTATTGACGAGGAGCGCAAGACAGCGTCGGTTTACCTGAAGCCCGACCAGGTGTCGCTGGCCATTGGTAAGGGTGGTTTGAACATCCGCCTGTCGAAGATGCTTACAGGCTACGACATCGACGTATATCGTGAGATTGAGGAGGAGGATGTTGCTCTTACCGAGTTTGCTGACGAAATCGAGCCATGGATTATCGAGGCTCTGAAGGCTGCGGGTTGCGACACTGCCAAGAGCGTGCTGGAGCTTGCTGTTGAGGAGATTGCCTCACGTGCCGACCTTGAGATTGAGCAGGCCGAGAAGGTGGTGGAGATTCTGAAGGCAGAGTTTGACGAGGAGTAGTTGTTTAATTTAGCGAAAAAAAAGAATAAGATATGACAAATAACAAGAAGTTAAGGCTCATCCAGGTGGCCAAGGAGTTTAAGGTGGGTTTGAGTACCATCACCGACTTCTTGCTCAAGAAGGGTGTCGGTGCCGACTTGTCGCCAAATTCTCCTGTAAGTCCCGAGGTTTATGGCATGCTGGAGAAGGAGTTTGGCTCAAATCGCAGCGTCACCGGCAATGAGCTGGGTAGTGTGCGTGAGCGCATGTCGATAAACAAGCAGGCAACGGTGACTCTCAATGCTCCCAAGAAGGAAGAGACTGCCGAGGAGGAGGTTGTGGTCAAGAGCCATGTCATCAACGTCAAGGACGAGGTGCAGCAACCTAAAATCCTGGGTAAGATAGACCTCGAGCCCAAGAAGAAGCCTCAGCCTCAGCCCGAGCCTCAGCCTGAGCCTAAGCCACAGCCTGTGACTCCCGTGGCAGAGCAGCCCAAGGCTGAGGAGCCAAAGCGTGAGGAGCCAAAGCGTGAGGGCGTGTTCCGTCCAAACCAGACACAGCTGGCAGGCCCACAGATTCTCGGTACGATGGATGTGTCGGGCATGGTCCCTGGAGGCAAGCACAAGCGCAAGCGTCTGGATAAGGAGAAGGTTGATGTGTCGAAGCAGGGCAACAAGGAGGGCAAGAAGGATAAGAAGAACAAGCCACAGCAGGGTCAGCCCCAGCAGCCCCAGCAGCCTAAGCCCCAGCAGGGCGAGTCGCGCCGCAACAAGAAGAAGGAGAAGCACCAGCCAAAGCCTGTGGTGCGTCCCGAGGTGAGCGACGAGGAGGTAGCAAAGCAGATTAAGGACACCCTGGCACGTCTTACTGCCAAGGGCGCAAAGAATAAGGGTGCGAAGTATCGCAAGGAGAAGCGCGAGGAGATTCGCGAGAAGATGTCCGAGGAGATGGAGCGCGAGCAGATGGAGCGCTCGGTACTGAAGGTGACAGAGTTTGTTACCGTCAGCGAGCTGGCTACCATGATGAATGTGTCGCCTATGGAGGTTATCTCGGCGTGCATGAACCTTGGTTTGATGGTCTCTATCAACCAGCGACTCGATGCCGAGGCTTTGGTTGTTGTGGCCGAGGAGTTCGGCTTCAAGACCGAGTTCGTTACCGTCGATGTTGCCGAGGCCATCGAGGAGGATGCCGACCAGGAGGAGGATTTGTTGCCACGTCCACCTATTGTGACCGTTATGGGTCACGTGGACCACGGTAAGACATCGTTGCTGGATAACATACGTAAGACCAACGTCATCGAGGGCGAGGCTGGAGGTATCACCCAGCACATAGGTGCCTACTCGGTGAACTACAACGGTCAGAAGGTAACCTTCCTCGACACCCCAGGTCACGAGGCCTTCACGGCTATGCGTGCGCGAGGTGCGAAGATTACCGATGTGGCCATCATCATCGTCTCGGCCGACGACCATGTCATGCCACAGACCGTGGAGGCTATCAACCACGCCCAGGCGGCGGGTGTGCCTATGGTCTTTGCCATCAACAAGATTGATAAGCCTGCGGCCAACCCCGAGCATATCAAGGAGCAGCTGGCGCAGATGAACTACCTTGTTGAGGAGTGGGGCGGCAAGTATCAGAGTCAGGATATATCGGCCAAGAAGGGCATCAACCTCGACAAACTGCTGGAGAAGGTGCTTTTGGAGGCCGAGATGCTCGACCTTAAGGCCAACCCCAACAAGAAGGCGCAGGGTAGCGTTATTGAGTCCACGCTGGACAAGGGTCGTGGCTATGTTGCCACCATCATGGTGCAGAGTGGTACGTTGCATGTGGGCGATGTGCTGCTGTCGGGAACATATACGGGCCGTGTGAAGGCTATGTTTGACGAGAACGGCAAGAAGGTTGTGGCTGCGGGCCCATCCACACCTGTGCAGGTGCTGGGCTTGAACGGTGCGCCACAGGCGGGTGACAGCTTCAACGTCATGGAGGATGACCGCTCGGCACGCGAGATAGCCAACAAGCGTGAGCAGTTGCAGCGCATGCAGGGCATCATGACCCAGAAGCATATCACTCTCGACGAGATTGGTCGCCGTATCGCCATCGGCTCTTTCAAGGAGCTTAACATCATCGTCAAGGGTGACGTGGACGGCTCGGTGGAGGCTATGTCGGGCTCGCTCATCAAGCTCTCGAAGGAGAGCGTTCAGGTGAACGTAATCCATGCCGCTGTGGGTCAGATTTCCGAGTCGGACGTGTTGCTGGCTACGGCATCCAACGCCATCATCGTAGGTTTCCAGGTGCGTCCTTCGGCTGCGGCACGCCGCACGGCCGAGAAGGAGGAGATAGAGATTCGTCTCTACTCAATCATCTTCGACGACGTGAACGACATCAAGGATGCTATCGAGGGTATGC
>JAFOHD010000091.1 GCA_017421945.1 Alistipes sp.
TGTAGTTGGCCGCCACGTCACGCAGCTCCACATTCGAGCGGAACTCCTGTGCCATCTTGGTCTCCAGCGCCAGCACATCCTTGGCCCTTGACTCGGCATCGGCAAAGCCGGCAAAACCGAAGGCCTTGCCAAGCCACACAAGGTAAGCCTCGCGCTTTGAGGCGTTCTCCTGGTCGAGGTAGTAGTCGCGGTTACCCATACCCAGACCTCCCTGCTCAACGTAGAGGGTGTTTATGTTGGAGTTCAGAAGGTCGGCACCCACGCCCATGTTGAAGAGTGGTGAGCCTGCCACAGTGTGCATATATGCCACAACCTCGGGAAGTTCGGCAACGCTCTTTATGGCCATAATCTTCTCAACATCAGGCATTACGGGAGCCATGCCCTCGCTGTTCAGGCGCACAGAGTCCAGACCCATGGTGTAGAGGTCGGCAATCTTCTGCTCGACACTGCCCTTCTCGGCCTTGCTCTTGGTCATGGCGTCAAAAAGTTCGTTGATACGCACCTCGTTGTTCTCGCGCATGACGTCAAACACGCCATAGCGTGCGAACTCGGGCTTCAGGGGGTTCTTCTCCTGCCAGCCGCCCGTCACGTGCTGGTAGAAATCCTCGTTGAGAGCCACGCTCTCATCGAAATTGGTAAGGTCCAGAGCAGGGGTCTGCTCGCCCTTTGATGTACAACTTGCCATAACTGCAATTGTTACAATTGTTAATAATGTTTTTTTCATAGTTTTATAGTTTTATGCAAAATACCTTTACATCCTTGCCGCCGACAGAGGTTTTAATCTCGCCTTGCAGCTTCAGTCGCTCGCCCGACCACAACTCCTCGGCTTCATACTCGCGCCCCGCAGCAAGCCCCACACGTTCAAGCTGAAGGTGGCGCACGGCGGGCTTGTTGTGGTAGTTGAACATGGCCACATAGAGCTTCCCGCCCGCAGAGTGGTAGAAGGTGTCGGCACCTCGGTCGAGGTAGGCAACCTCAACGGGGCGGAACGACTTGCAGGTGCGGGCAATCTCGTTTATGCCACGGTTGGTGGTGTGGCGCACAACCTTCGCCTTTACATCGGCCGAGCCGCCACGGCTCATGTCGTCACCCAGAAAGTAGATGCCCGTGATGGCCGACGAGGTCACACGCGCACGGTTCTCACCCTCACTCACACCCTTATATACTATGTGGTCGGCATCGTTGTAGTGGTAGATGTGGTCGAGCCACCAGCCATAGGTGAGCGAGTTGAGCACATACTCGGTGTTTCGTATGTCGGACCACGCATCGCAGCTTATGCGGCGGCTGTGGGCGTAGTTACCAGGAAACAGGGGTGCTATGGAGAGGTTTATCCACATCCGGCCCTTGCTCTGCTCGACAATATGTTGCATGCCCTGATTGTAGGCCTGCATGGCGGTGGTCACGCTCGCATCGTAGTAGGAGTCAGACTGATAGGCTCCGTGGGCCATGAAGTCGAGTTTGACATACTCGTAACCCCACTCCAGAAACTGCCCCAGCTGCAACTCTATGCGTCTGCGCACGGCAGGGTGTGTGGGGTCGAGGGCTATGCCTCCATCAAACTTCACGGGCTCGCCATTGGCACGTATATAGACATCCTCCCATCGGTAGTCCATGTCGGGTACTACCCTGCCGCGGGGATTACCGCTCCAATCGGTGAAGGGACACCAGTAGATGCCCGCCTTCTGGTTGTTGGCGTGGCAATGCTCAACGAATATGCGGTGCTCGTGGGCTCGAAAGCCGAAGTCCCAGAAGGAGTCAATATCAACATAGACCGTACCCTCGTTCTCAAAGCCACGGCTCTGAAGGTGGGAGTGGATAAAGTCCGACACCTCGACCGATTTCTGAAACGTCACCTTGGTGGCCAGCGCACCCCAGCTGTTCCAGCCAAAGGGGCGTGCGCCCAGCGAGGGCAGCCCGGGAGCAAACGTGGCACACTGGTCGGCAAAGGACTCCATGCCCTCGCGCCAATCATCATACATACCCACCATCATGCGTGGCGAGCATACTCTTGCGCCCACAACATGACCATGAGGCAGCTTGTCGCGCGTGATGACCGACGACGCTCCGCCATAGAGCCGCAGGCTGCGGATTACACCCCCGCGTGCTGTGGTGGCCCCTATGCCCGTCTTCCATGTGGTGTGGTCGATGGCGCCCATCACCATGCCTCGGCGTGAGGTGGCATCGAAGAAGGCGGTGACGCCGTAGCTCTCGGTGGGCTGCGTAGCAAAGGCTATGGAGCGGTAGCGGATGAAAGCGTCGTTGTCGAAGGGTACAAAGAGCGAATGAGCATCGGCTTCGGCATCCAGAAGCGTGTAGGGCTGGCTGGTGCAGAGGGGTGCCATGTAGTTCAGGCTTACGCCCTCGGCAGAGCTCACCTCCAGCTCGGTGTGCAGGAAGGGCCTGTCACCATAGAGGTAGATGCGCTGCTCAACCTGCTGCCCTAAGTGTGTGGCACGCAGGGTTATGAGCTTGCCCTCGCCATAGCTATCGCTGTTATCGCTCACCTGTATGCGGTGGAGCTTGGCCTGCGACATGGCTGTGCGGCGGTTGTCGGCTCCCCACACCGCATTGCTGCGATAGAGAAGCGTGTCGGTGCCATGCAGCACCGTGACATCGCCGTTTGACGAATCTATGCCTATACTCCACGCCTGGAAACGGACAACCTTCGTGGCTGCCCACGACTGCACCCCAACAAATATCAGTAGCAGAAGCAGGCAACGTATTGCGTTCACTCTCATCCTTCTCATCTCCCTCGCCTATGTTTTCTTATCAATCAAACAAGGGCCGAGAGTTACCCGACCCTTAAAATCTGTATGTTCGGGATTTACAAAAATCCCCGAAAATTCACTTATCGTGAGCAGATTTGTATTATTGTCGCAAGGGCGAGAAAGCGGAGTTTACTTTTCGTAAATGAACATTTCCAGCACAAGCAATAAGGCAAATATGCCACGAAAAATACTTTTACTTGCGGATGGCAGCCACACCTGGCAACTCCTTACCCTCCATATACTCGAGCAAAGCACCGCCACCAGTTGAAACGTAAGATACCTGCTGTGCAAGACCGAACTTGTTGATGCAGGCAACAGAGTCACCACCACCGATGAGTGAGAATGCACCCTGCGCAGTAGCCTCGGCAATAGCATCAGCCACAGCCTTTGAGCCTGTTGCAAACTTGTCAATCTCGAATACACCTACAGGGCCGTTCCAGAGAATAGTCTTGCACTCAAGAATCTCCTTGCGGAAAATCTCCTTACCCTGAGATGCGATATCAACGCCCTCCCAAGCATCGGGAATAGATGAAACTGAGCACTCCTGAGTGTTGGCATCAGCCGAGAAGTCGTCAGCAATCAAAGCGTCGGGTGAAGTGACAATCTTGATGCCCTTCTCCTCAGCCTTCTTCAAAATCTCCAGAGCCACTGGGAACATATCGGGCTCGCAGATTGACTTACCTACCTTGCCACCCTGCGCAGCAGCGAATGTGTAGGTCATACCGCCACCGATGATAATCTTGTCGCACTTCTCCATGAGCTTCTCGATGATGGTAATCTTGGTAGAAACCTTTGAACCACCCACGATAGCCACGAATGGACGCTGTGGCTGCTGCATAACGCCATCAATAGCCTTCAACTCGTTCTCCATAACGTAGCCGAACATCTTGTCATTGGGGAAGTAGTCGGCAATAAGAGCTGTTGAAGAGTGTGCGCGGTGAGCAGTACCGAATGCGTCGTTGATGTAGCAGTCGGCATACGAAGCGAGCTTCTTAACGAACTCCTTCTGAGGACCCTCCTTCAATGCCTTCTTGGCTGCCTTCTTCTCCTCGTCGGTAGCATCCTCGGCCAAGCCGCGTGGCTTACCCTCCTCCTCGGCGTAGAAACGCAGATTCTCAAGGAGCATAACCTCACCTGGCTTCAATGCAGCGGCCATCTCGGCAGCCTTCTCGCCCATGCAGTCGCCTGCAAACTGAACCTTCTCGCCCAAGCGAGCCTCAATAGCAGGGATAATCTGCTCCAGAGAGAACTTTGGATCTGGATTCTTCTTTGGACGGCCCAGGTGCGACATCAGGATTACAGAGCCACCCTTCTCCAACACCTTCTTGATTGTTGGGATAGCAGCGCGGATACGTGTGTCGTCAGTTACCTGACCCTCACCGTTGAGGGGTACATTGAAATCAACGCGGATGATTGCACGTTTGCCTGTGAAATCGTAGTTGTCAATTGCGAACATAATTTTACTTTTTAAGTTTATAATGATTACGTGTTTTACAAAACTCAAACGGCTTATCCTATTGCTGCGCGACCACCCTGCCTACATGCCCTGCAATCACTCGCCTGCCATATTTCAAGCCTCCAGCTGCTAAGGGTGAGGCACTCTTTCACCACTAACAGGGAACATTTCGCCACCCTTGCAGCATATTCACGACAAAGATAGAGAAAAAATTTGGTATTTGTACTCACTTTCAACCCTTTTGTTTATCTTTGACACAGCAAAAATCTGTTGTCGGGGGCAGAAACAGCATCGTTTCAGCTCCTATGCAACAAAAATCATGAAATAATATTATGGGAAATTTACTTCAAGGAAAGAAGGGTTTAATCTTCGGAGCACTTAACGAGCAATCTATCGCATGGAAGGTTGCCGAGCGTGCCGTGGCGGAGGGTGCCGAGATTGTCTTGACAAACACCCCCGCATCATTGCGTTTTGGAACCATCAACGAGTTGGCTGCAAAGTGCAACTCAATCGTTATCCCCGCCGACGCAACAAAGGTCGAGGACCTGGAGCTGCTTATAGATAAGACTATGGAGCATTTTGGTGGTAAGTTCGACTTCATACTCCACTCAATAGGCATGTCGCCCAACCTGCGCAAGGGACTCTCGTACGATGACCTTAACTATGAGTATCTGAACAAGACCCTCGACATATCGGCCATATCGTTCCACAAGATAATCAAGGCCGCCTACTCGAAGGATGCCCTGAACGAGTGGGGCTCAATCGTGGCACTCACCTACCTGGCTGCGCAGCGCACCGTATGCGGCTATGACGACATGGCCGACGCAAAGGCCCTGCTGGAGTCTATCGCGCGCTCGTTTGGTTACATCTATGGTCAGAAGTGCAAGGTGCGTATCAACACCGTGTCGCAGTCACCTACGCTCACCACAGCCGGCAGCGGTGTGGCGGGTCTGGGCAACCTGCTGGAGTATGCCGAGGCAATGGCTCCTCTGGGCAATGCCACAGCCGAGGATTGCGCCGACTATGTGCTGACACTCTTCTCGGACTACACACGCAAGGTGACAATGCAAAACCTCTTCCACGATGGCGGATTTGCATCCATGAGCATGAGCCACGCTGCCATGAGCATCGTGGAGAAGGGACTGAAGGAGTAGAAAGATTTTTTCAAGCAAAAAAGAGGAGCAGATGTTTTTCTGCTCCTCTTTTTGTGGCGTCGCAACATAGTACTTCCATTACACAATTACATGGTCTGTAATATTGTAATTCTGTAATTATTGCAAGAGAAAATCTCTTGTTACTACCTTTTGCTGACAAAAGATAGTGTGAATTTCAAGAGATTCTCTCTTGTTACTACCTTTTGGTGACAAAAGGTAGTGCGAAAATCACACGGTGATAAATTTTAGGGTGCGCAGAATGAAATTTCCTAAAACGGATGCTTCGCACTTTTATTTAAGATGAAAAGTTCTCCGTTTTTTAA
>JAFOHD010000092.1 GCA_017421945.1 Alistipes sp.
GTCTCGAGCTTGTTGATAAGTGTACCCTCACCCTCGAACTCCACAAGGAAGTAGAAGCCGGTGGTCTTCTTCTGAATAGGATAAGCAAGCTTCTTCAAGCCCCAATTCTCCACATTCACGATCTGACCGCCGTTCTCGGTGATGATGCCCTGGAATTTGTCAGCAACCTCCTTCACCTGAGCCTCAGAGAGAACGGGAGTGACAATGAAAACGGTTTCGTAATTGTTCATAATTGTTAATTATTAATTGTTTATGCTAATTTTAGCGGTGCAAAGGTACAACTTTTTTCTCGAAAACAAAATTTTTCCTATCTTTTTCACACAAAATAGATTACCCGACCATGCCCACACCGTCATTCGATGGGCAAAACTAAGTTTCTAAAGTTCTGTTTAGGAAAAATTATACCTAATTTTACGTATAGGCTGATTTTTACGGTGTAATTTACCTATCTTTGCAGAATAAGTAGTATCAAATAAAAGATGAAGCGCAAAATAATTCTCATCGTAGCCACATTCCTCAGCTCGCTGGTGCTCATGGCTGTGCAGAAACCCATATTCCTGATATGGTATGCCCAGCAGAGTGCGGAGGCGACAGCCGCGGAACTTGCAGGTGTCTCGCTCCACGGCGCACTGCTCGACATGACCATGGCGGGATACCTCAGCGTCATACCCTGGCTTCTGATGCTTGTGGCGGTGTGGGTAGTTATCCCCGAAAACACCATGCGACGCCTTCTGAATGGATATTATGCAGCGATGTCCTTTGTGGTTGCACTTATCGTTGCGGTGGATATCGGACTGTTCCGCTATTGGGGTTTCCGCATTGACAGCACCATATTCCCCTATCTGGCTACACCCAAGGAGGCTGCGGCAAGTGTTACGTGGGGCGACTTTATCCCCGCGACCACATTCTTCCTCATATACGGCGCTGTGATGTTCCTTGCATGGCGACCCCTATACAGGTTGTACGCTACCAAGAAGGAGAGCCTCAAGCAACGCATCCTCTCAACCTCTGCACTAATTTTTGTCGGAGGGCTGCTGTTCCTCGCCATTCGTGGTGGCGTGGGCCCTGCTACGGCCAATGTGAGCAAGGTCTATTTCAGCGACAACATGTTTCTGAATCAGGCGGCGACAAACCCTGTCTTTTCACTTCTCTCGTCATCAATGCGTTCAGAACTGAAGGCCGACGATTATCGTTACTTCCCAGCCGCAGAGTGTGAGGAACTTTTTTCAGAACTTATTGCAGGACAACCGGCTCACCACTCCGACACAATCCTCACCACATCACGCCCAAACATAGTACTCATTCTGCTGGAGGGATTTGGTCGCACCACGGCAACCACTTCTCATCAGGGCAGGGCCGTAACGCCCAATCTGGATGCTCTGCGCAGCGAGGGTATATGGTTTGAGAATATGTTTGCCAACTCATTCCGTACCGACCGAGGCACGGTGGCTGTGATGAGTGGACATCCTGCCCACCCTGTAGCCTCAATCATGAAGTATCCGCAGAAGGCTCACACCCTACCCGCCATAGCAACCTCGCTCAAAGCCGAGGGTTATGCCACATATTTCACCTATGGCGGTGACGCCAACTTCACCAACACAGCATCCTACCTCTACGGAACCGGCATAGAGCATATCACCGACCAAAAGACTCTCTCCTTCGACACCCCAGCTGCAAAGTGGGGTTATGCCGACGATGTGGTGTGTGACTACTTCGCCACAGAGATTCTCAAGCTCGCCGAGCAGGACAAGCCCTTCTTCTCGGCACTGCTGACGTTGAGTTCACATGAGCCTTTCGAGGTTGAGTTCGATGCTTTTGATGATAAGGTACTCAACTCCACAGCCTTCACCGACTACCACGTAGGCAAGATGATTCAAAGGTGGCGCAACTCATCGGCGTGGGACGATATGCTCATAATACTCATTGCCGACCACGGCATAAGTTATCCCGAGGGTATCAAGATAGGCTCTGTTCCTCGCCAGCGCATCCCCATGCTGTGGACGGGAGGAGCTGTAAAAACGCCTTTCGAGGTGGAGGCGTATGCTTCGCAGTGCGATTTGGCAGCTACGCTGTTAGGACAGTTGGGAATTGACCACAGCCGTTTCACCTTCAGCAAGGATATATTCAACCCTCAGGTCAAGAAATTCGCCTACTGGAGTTTTAACAACGGCTTTGGCATAATCAACGACAAGGGTAGTGTGATATACGACTGCACGGGAGATAAAGTAATCAGTAGCGAGAGTGCAGAAGAGGCTACATCTGAAGAGTTGCTCCGCGCAGGCAAAGCCATAACCCAAACCATTCATAACGATATCTGCAACCGATGAAACGACCACTCCTCATAGTCATGCTCTGCCTGATGGTTGCCTGCGGCAGCCGAGTCCACTTCGATGACAAGGTTTTCGATGAGGTGGTTTACAAGCCTCGCTACGCCACAGGCTTCGAGTGCCGCCGCCACAGCGAGAGCGGTGCTATGCTCATAACATCTGCCAACCCCTGGCAGGGAGCCGAGGAGGTCACATGCCGACTGCTCATAGATTCCAACAACCACTTTAGTCATGCCACCGACATCCAGCGCATCACTCGTCCAGCGATGCGTATCATCTGCATGTCGTCGAGTCATATAGCCATGCTTGATGCCATTGGTGAGGTAGAGCGGGTGGTGGGCGTTTCGGGCATTGACTTTATAAGCAACCCATACATCGCCACCAATCGTACAACAATAGGCGACGTGGGTTATGACAACAACATCAATTACGAACTGCTCATAGCACTTGCCCCCGACCTTGTGCTGCTCTATGGGGTGAATGCCGCCAACAGCGTTGAAAACAAACTGCGCGAAGCAGGCATACCCTTTGCCTACATTGGCGAATATGTCGAATCGTCGCCATTGGGTAAGGCGGAGTGGATGGTAGCCATAGGCGAGATTATGGGACGCAGGGAGCATAGCATTGAGGTGTTTGACTCCATCGCAATGCGCTATAACGAATTGGCGGCAAGCATAAAGGAGCAGACCGCCAACCTACCCCGCCCTAAGGTTATGCTAAACACCCCCTATCGTGATGCCTGGTTTCTGCCATCAAAGGACAACTACATAGTGCACCTGATTGAGGATGCTGCTGGCGAAACCTTCACCACCGACAGCCCGGGTAACTCATCGTCACCCATCGACATCGAGCAGGCCCTGCTATACACTACGCAGAGTCAGCTGTGGCTCAACCCCAGCGGTTGCAACTCCGTAGCCGAACTTGTGGCACTTAATCCCAAATTTGCCGACACACCCCCAGTCCTGCATGGTCAGGTGTGGAACAACAACGCACGCCAGACCGCTATGGGAGGCTCCGACTTCTGGGAGTCGGGCGTAGTACGTCCCGACCTTATACTCCAGGATTTATCACACATACTGCATCCCGAACTTACGCCTCGGCATAAGGGCGGGACTCAACCATCGTTACATTACTACAAAAGATTACAATAGTCCATGCAAAAACGCCGTACGATACTATTTTCATCGCTCTGCCTGATGGTTGTAGCACTGTTTGCCATTGACATGATGGTGGGCTCGGTGAGCATCACCGCAAACGAGGTGTGGGCAGCCATTACGGGAGGCGAGTGCGACCCGATAAAAGCCAAAATCATCCTCGACGTGCGCCTCGTGAAGGCCATTGTTGCAATCCTTGCAGGCGCAGCATTGGCTGTGAGCGGTTTGCAGATGCAGACACTGTTCCGCAACCCTTTGGCCGGGCCTTATGTCCTGGGTGTAAGTTCGGGAGCGAGCCTCGGCGTGGCACTCTTCATCCTGGGAGCCCCCTTGCTTGGAGTGGCGTCATCGCCTGCACTCACCTCGCTGGGCGTGGCTGGTGCTGCGTGGATTGGTGCTGCGGCTGTGCTTGCATTGGTGGCAGCCGTCAGCAGGCGCATAAAGGATATAATGGTGATTCTCATCCTGGGTATGATGATAGGCTCGGCGGTGAGCGCCATAGTGCAGATATTGCAATACATGAGCAACGAGGAGGCTCTGAAGAGTTTTGTGGTGTGGACCATGGGCTCGCTGGGCGATGTGACCACTTCGCAACTATGGCTTGTCGCCACAGCCATCGTGGCAGGGCTCACACTTGCCGTTGCCGTCATCAAACCGATGAACATGATGCTCCTGGGCGAGACATACGCCCGCACAATGGGCCTCAACATCGGGCGCACACGCTCACTAATACTGCTCTCGACAACCCTTCTGGCCGGCACTGTTACAGCCTTCTGTGGTCCCGTAGGTTTCATCGGCTTGGCCATACCCCATCTGGCTCGTGCCATATTCCTTGATGCCGACCACAGAACACTTATGCCCGCCACAATGCTCACGGGAGCCGTTGCACTGCTCGTTTGCGACATAGTGTCGAAACTGCTCACACTGCCCGTAAACACCGTTACGGCACTGCTCGGAATACCCATCGTAGTGTGGGTGGTTATACGCAATAAAAATATCGTATAGACTATGATTCAGTTTAAGGATTTAACGCTCGGCTACGGCAGCCGCATATTGATAGAGGAGTTATCAGCACAAATCAAGGGAGGTGAGCTGACCGCATTGGTTGGGCGCAACGGCACGGGCAAGAGTACCCTGCTTCGTGCAATCACAGGCATTGAGCAACCACTGAAGGGAAGTATTCTTATTGATGGCAAGGAATTAAGTGCCATAACCACCGCCCAGCTTGCCACGCTGGTTGCCTACGTCACCACCGACAAGGTGCGCATTGCCAACCTGCGCTGCCGCGATGTGGTGGCACTCGGCAGAGCCCCCTACACCAATTGGATAGGCCGTATGCAAGAGCAGGACGAGGCCATCGTCATGCGCTCAATGGCGCAGGTAGGCATGGAGAGCTATGCCGACAAAACTATGGACAAAATGTCGGACGGAGAGTGTCAGCGTATAATGATTGCACGCGCTCTGGCTCAGCAGACTCCCATAATCCTTTTGGACGAGCCCACGGCATTTCTCGACATGCCCAACCGCTATGAGCTCTGCACACTGCTACAAGAGTTGGCTCATCAACAGAACAAATGCATACTCTTCTCCACACACGAACTTGATATCGCCACATCGCTCTGCGACTCAATAGCACTCATCTCGCCACCGAAGATGCATTTGCTCCCCACCACCGAGATGGTTCAAAGCGGACTCATAGAGCAACTCTTCACTTCGGGTAGGATAAGTTTCAGCACCACACAACGCAACGTAAGCATAGAGTAACAAAAAAACAACGGTCACAGATAAATCCATGACCGCCATTATATATTTAAGGTAAACTACAACTTCTTACCATAGCACAAATCACCCGCATCGCCAATACCGGGGACTATATATGCCTTCGATGTGAGTTCAGCATCTACCGCGCCCAGCCACAACGTGGTTGTCTTTGATGGGAGATGCTTCTCGGCATACTCCACACCCTGCTCGCTGGCAATGACCGACACAACGTGAGTATGCAAGGGTTCACCGCCATGGGCGACAAGACTCTCATAGGTCAAACGCAACGACTGCCCCGTAGCGAGCATTGGGTCGGTAAGAATCAGCACCTTACCCTCCAAATCACCACACGACACATACTCCACATTTATCTTAAACGTGCCATCCTTCTTGTTTTTACGATAAGCCGACACAAAGGCGCACTCGGCATCATCGTAATAGTTGAGCAGCCCCTGCTGCAAAGGCAACCCCGCACGCAACACCGTAGCCACAACCACTCTATCACTGATGAGCGACATCTGCACCTCACCCAGCGGAGTCTCCACAACCTGAGGCTTATAGTTGAGTGTCTTTGATATTTCATAACCCATAATCTCGCCTATACGCTCAATATTGCGTCGAAAACGCATTGAATCGGTCTGCACCTTGCAGTCACGCACCTGAGAGATAAACTTGTTGAGAATTGTATTCTCCTTACCCAAAATGTGAATCATGGCACCTCTGTTTAGTTGTTAATAAAGGAAATTATTAAACGGATAACGCCCCGCATGAATCTCACGAACCATGCCATAAAGGTCGGCTCGCAACTTCTCGATGTTCATGCGCTCGACAGCCGAGATGAAGATGCAGGGAGTGTTGGCCTTGGCTATCCAGCTCTTCTTCAAATCCTCGAGCGAGAGATTCCTCTTCGTAGCAGGCGTCAGGTCATCCTCGTCCTTCTTCTCATAGGTGTAGGCATCAATCTTATTGAAAACCAGATACACAGGTTTATCACCCGCACCAATCTCACGCAAGGTCTGCTTCACCACGTCAATCTGCTCCTCAAAATTAGGGTGCGAGATATCAACCACATGCACAAGCAAATCGGCCTCACGCACCTCGTCAAGCGTTGATTTGAACGACTCAATAAGCTGCGTGGGCAGCTTACGAATAAATCCAACGGTGTCGGAGAGCAGGAAAGGCAGGTTATCGAAAACCACCTTGCGCACCGTAGTGTCAAGTGTAGCGAAGAGCTTATTCTCAGCAAAGACCTCGCTCTTTGATATGAGATTCATAAGAGTGGACTTACCTACATTGGTATAACCCACCAACGCAACACGTACCATGGAGCCACGATTGGAGCGTTGCACCGCCATCTGACGGTCAATTTTTGAAAGTTCCTCCTTGAGCTTTGATATGCGGTTGCGAACGATACGACGGTCGGTCTCAATCTCACGCTCACCGGCACCACCACGCGTACCCGTACCTCCTCGCTGACGCTCAAGGTGAGTCCACATACCCGCCAGACGAGGCAACATATACTCATACTGTGCAAGCTGCACCTGGGTCTTGGCATAGGCCGTGCGCGCACGCGACATGAAGATATCGAGGATAAGACGCGTACGGTCAATCACCCTGCAAGGCATCTCCTTTTCAATATTACGCGTCTGCGAAGGTGAGAGCTCATCATCAAAAATCACCACATCAATCTCATTCTCCTCGCAGTAGGCTGCAATCTCCTCCAGCTTGCCAGGGCCCACATATATTCGTGACGAGGGTTGTGGCAGACGCTGTGTGAAACGGCGCACGGTGACAATATCTGCCGTCTCGGCCAGGAACTCGAGCTCGGCCAGGAACTCCTCAACCTGCTCCACCGGCTGCCCATCTCGAATCACCGCCACAACAACAGCGCGTGTACGCAAATCCTGCTGCTCCTCGACTGATTGTATGTTCTCTTTTGCTTTTGCCATTGTTTATAGTTAAAAAAAGCATGCCGTAAACGAGTCACGGCACACTTTATATATTATATATGGTTGATATATTAGTTGTTGATCTGGAACATTACAGGGAGTGTATATTTTACACGCACTGTCTGGCTGCTCTGCTGACCAGGAGTCCACTTTGGAGATGTTGCCAACACACGTGCTGCCTCCTCACCAAGTGAGCGGTCTGGCGACTGCAATACCTGAATGTTTGTCACAGAACCATCTTTCTCAACCACAAACGAGAGAACTACACGACCTGTGATACCGTTCTCCTGTGCAATCTGAGGATACTTGATACGCTCCTGAACCCACTTACGGAAGGCATTCAAATCTCCACCCATAAATGAAGGCATCTTCTCTACCTTGATGTAAGGAGTATCATCAACAACCTCCTCCTCTTCAACCTCTACAATCTGAGTAGAGATCTCCAAGTCACCCTCCAAGTCAAAGAAATCGACCTCGGTGGTAATCTTTGTATCATTAGTCACAATATCGAGGATATCGTTGAAAACCTTAATCTCAATCTTCTTTGGTGCCTCGGGTGGTTTCTGCTCGTTACGAGTGATCTCAGTAATTTCCTCCTCGATAGGACCATAGTTCATATCGACCTGCTCAATACGATACTCCTTTGGAGCATACATAAATGCTGCCACAACGATCAATAATGAGATAACCAAGCCGATCTCCAGGAATAGACCCTTTCTATTTTGAAGGTCTGCCTTTGGTGATTTTTTAATTTCCATAACTTGATGTTTTATTTTTAACTTATATTGTTCATTTAGCACTGAGCCCTGCAAGTATTTGTACTACATACAAATAGCCAATTACATTCACCACCGGACACTACGCCCAGACCAAACCTTGCGGTTCACTTCCAACGCCTCTCATCCACGAAAGGCTGGCTCACACCCACAGTTCTCTTGGCAAATATAATCAAAAATTGTCAAAAAATATCATTGCGAAGATAAAAATCTGCATTTTTTTTCTACTTTTGTTGTCGGAGTAAAAAAATCAATATGTCGCACATTGAAAAAGAGCCTCTATATGGCAAAACATTAAGCCAATTACAGGAGATTTGTTCCAGCCTGTCGCTACCTCGCTTCAATGCGAAGCAGATAGCTCGCTGGTTGTATGTGCGCCGTGTGGAAGACATTGCCCAGATGACCGACCTGTCGCTGGCGGCACGCTCGGCTCTTGCCAGCAAATACTCGCTTGGACTGGAGCCTCCCATCAAGGAGAGTACGTCACAGGACGGGACAAAGAAATACCTCTTCCGAGCCGGAGTGGATGGCTACATCGAGTCAGCATACATCCCCGACGGAGAGCGTGCAACGCTGTGCGTATCGTCACAGGTGGGATGCCGCATGGGATGCCGCTTCTGCGCTACGGGAAGGCAGGGGCTGCAACGCTCACTGACCACGGCCGAGATACTGAATCAGATTATTTCAATACCCGAGAGTGAGCGTCTTACCAACCTCGTATTCATGGGCATGGGAGAACCCCTGGACAACACCGACAACGTACTTGATGCTCTTGAGATTATCACATCAGCATGGGGCATGGCATGGTCACCCACACGCATCACACTCTCAACGGCCGGCGTTGCCCGCAACCTGCGCCGATTCCTTGAGCAGACCAAGGTACACCTTGCCATAAGTCTGCACAACCCATTCCACGAGGAGCGCAGGGAGATTATGCCCATCGAAAACGCATATCCCATACATGAGATTATGGACATCCTGCGCGAATACGACTTCTCGGGGCAGCGAAGAGTGTCGTTTGAGTACATTGTAATGCAGGGGATGAACGACTCTCCCGCGCACATCAAGGAGCTGTGCCGACTGCTCAACGGCGTGAAGTGCCGCATGAACCTCATACGATTCCACAAGATTCCCGACTCACCCTACTTCTCCCCTCCAGACGAGAAGATGATTCGTTTCCGCGACACACTCACAGCCAAGGGAATACAAACCACCATCCGAGCATCACGCGGCGAGGATATACAGGCAGCGTGCGGACTGCTTTCAACTGCCCAGCAACAAAAACACAACGAGAAATGATTACTCTTATAACCAAATATTTTTCCGACCTGAGTGAGCAGCAGAAGGCTCAGTTTACGGCACTCTATGACCTCTATGCCGAGTGGAATGCCAAGATAAACGTAGTATCACGCAAGGATTTCGACCAGCTCTACCTGCGACACATACTGCACTCGCTTGCAATTGCCAAGGTGTGCCGTTTCGAGGATGGCGCAAGGGTGCTTGACGTGGGATGTGGAGGAGGTTTTCCAAGTGTGCCGCTGGCCATAATGTTCCCCAACGTGAACTTCGTATCGGCGGACTCCATAGGCAAGAAAATCACTGTTGTGAAGGGTGTGTGCGAGGGGGCCGGCATCAAAAACATTGACGCCCGCAATACGCGCGTTGAGCAGATTCCAGAGAAATTTGATTACGTGGTATCACGCGCCGTGACCGAGATGCCCACATTCGTAAAGTGGATATGGACTAAGATTGAGCAGGGACAGAAGGGCACTCTGCCCAATGGCATCCTATACCTCAAGGGCGGCGATCTCAGAGAGGAGCTGGCAGCCACACGTCTTAAGTGGCACGAATACAATATCTGCGACTTCTTTGAAGAGGACTTTTTTGAGACAAAGAAAGTTGTTTACACCACTAAATAATCCTCAAACGTGCATCCTTTTCTGATTGTGCGCCGAGGCTATCAATGCTTTGGGCAGCTACCTACGGCTACTTCACAGCCGCCTTGGCACGCTTGGCCATAGCCGAGGCAAAGACAAAATCAGCAAGCTCGCGATTGTCGGCATGGAGGATATCATCCTTCGAGCCTTCCCACCACTTTTCACCCTCATAGATGAAGACAATCTTCTCGCCAATCTCCATCACCGAGTTCATGTCGTGAGTGTTGATAATAGTGGTTATATTGTACTCCTTGGTGATGTCGCTAATGAGATTGTCGATGACGATTGAGGTCTGGGGGTCAAGACCCGAGTTGGGCTCATCACAGAACAGATAACGAGGATTCATCACTATGGCACGTGCTATGGCAGCGCGCTTGACCATACCTCCACTCAACTCCGAGGGATAAAGATGGTGAGCATGCTCCATATTCACTCGCTTCAGACACAGATTCACCCTTTCACGCTTCTCCTCCTCGGACTGCTCGGTAAAGAGGTCGAGTGGCAGCTTTACATTCTCCTCAACGGTAGAAGCATCGAGCAATGCTCCACCCTGAAAAATCATTCCCACATGCTTGCGAATAGCTTTGCGGGCTCGAAAATCGAGTGTTGAGAAGCATACATCGTCATAGAATATGCTACCCTCATCCACCTCATGCAAGCCTACCAAAGACTTGAGCAACACGGTCTTACCAGAACCACTGCGACCTATGATAAGGTTGGTCTGCCCTGTTCCGAACTCCACCGATATATCTTTGAGTACGGTACGTCCCTCAAATGATTTTACTATATTCTGAGCCTTTATCATGTGCGGATGATTTGAGTTAATACAAGGTTACATATCATAATCACGATGGAGCTTATCACCACTGCCTTGGTAGAAGCCTTACCCACCTCGAGCGAATTACCCTTGGCATAGTAGCCGCAATAGGCCGATATGCTTGTTATGAAGAAAGCAAAGAAGACCATCTTCGTCAAAGCGTATGTTATCTCGTCGGGGTAGAAGCAGTAACGCAATCCGTCAATATACTCTACAGGATTCATAATACCGGTCAATTCCGCAATGCCATAACCTCCCGAGATACCAATCAGCATTGAGAAAATGGCAAGAAAAGGGAAGAAAAAGACCGTTGCCACAATCTTTGGCAAGATCAGGTATGAAGCCGAATTAACTCCCATAATCTCCAAAGCATCAATCTGCTCGGTAATACGCATTGTACCTATCTCGGAAGCGATATTCGAGCCCACCTTACCAGCCAAAATCAAGGCCACAACCGTTGAGGAGAACTCAAGAATCATCACCTCACGAGTAGCGTAACCAATCATAAACTTAGGAATAAACGGCGACTCCAGCGTAATAGCCATCTGCAGGGTCACAGCACAGCCAATAAATACCGATATAATGGCCGTCAGACCTATCGAATTAAGGCCAAGGGCCTCCATTTCATGCATGATGCGCCGGCGGTATATCGCCATCTTTTCGGGACGCGAAAACACCTTCTGCATCAACAGCACGTACTCTCCTATGGATTCAAATAACTTTAACATCTCGATACTGAATTACTTTCCCTTAACCTCCTCGAAATCAACATACTCGCCAACATTGTCGCTCACACGCTTCTCAACGGCATCCTCTGTGGCATAAACCTTCACTTCACCCTCATCCGAGCGGCGAGTCTTCTGATGATTGAAGCCTTGCCCATTAAAACCTTGCTCGCGAGCCTGCTCCTCCATCTTGCGACTGATGCGGCGCAACTTGAATATTCCAATGATAGGTATCGCCAAAAGCAACAATACCACAATAGCAACGCCCACAAGTACAGCTCCAAATGCCGATGGCGCAAATACTGCTATCATCACCAGCAACATGCAGGTGAGAGGATTACGTCGCACAAACTCAACCAGGGAATCTATTATCGCTAATAACCAGTTCATCAAGAATTAAAATTCAAAAAAAATACAATCTACACAACATCCGTTGCACCGCAACCAAGAGTATGACCACCACAATAATCTCGCAATAAAGTCACTATTTCACTCTTTACTGGTGCAAATTTACAAAAAAATTCAACATTCTCGGAAATATATCTTCCGAGTGTGAATAAAAAGTGTTAATTTTGGAGCCAAATAAACATTTTTAACTATGTCACATCAACTTTTATCAATTTCACCAGTCGATGGACGCTACAATAAAGTAACGTCAGTTTTGTCGGATTATTTTTCAGAATATGCTTTGATTCGCTATCGTGTGCGCGTTGAGGTTGAGTATTTTATCGCATTGTGCGAGCTTCCTTTGCCACAGCTTGCCGGCGTACCCAAGTCGGCTTATGACGAGTTGCGCAAGCTCTACACCGAGTTTACCATGGAGGATGCCCTGCACGTGAAGGAGATTGAGAGCGTCACAAACCACGACGTGAAGGCAGTGGAGTATCTTCTGAAGGAGAAGCTCGAGCAGTTGGGGTTGAATGACTACCGCGAGTTCGTTCACTTCGGCCTCACATCACAGGATATAAACAATACAGCCACCCCACTTCTTCTGGAGGAGGCTCTGACAAACGTCTATCTTCCAGCGTTGCATGACCTTGTGGATAAGATTTACTCACTGGCCGAGCAATGGGAGGAGGTTCCCATGTTGGCGCACACCCACGGTCAGCCCGCATCACCTACACGTCTGGGCAAGGAGTTTAAGGTCTTTGTAGAGCGTCTGGAGCGTCAGATTGACCTGTTGCAGGATGTGGAGCCCACGGCCAAGTTCGGCGGTGCTACGGGTGGTTTCAATGCACACCTTGTTGCATATCCCGAGATACATTGGGTTGAGTTTGGCAACAACTTTGTAGATTCATTGGGTCTGGTGCGTGCGCAGTACACCACACAGATTGAGCATTACGACAACCTTGCAGCGACGTTTGACGCCATGAAGCGCATCAACACCATCCTTACCGACCTTGCACGCGATATGTGGACATATATCTCAATGGAGTATTTCCGCCAGCAGGTGAAAAAGGGTGAGGTGGGTTCAAGTGCTATGCCTCACAAGGTGAATCCTATCGACTTTGAGAATGCCGAGGGCAACTTTGGAGTAGCAAACGCCATATATGAGCACTTGGCGGCGAAATTGCCTATTTCGCGTATGCAGCGCGACCTTACCGATTCGACCGTTTTGCGCAACGTGGGAGTACCTGTGGCTCATTCACTTATCGGCTTCAGCTCATTGCAGAAGGGTCTGGGCAAGGTCATCCTGAACGAAGGTGCGCTGGCTGCCGACCTGGAGGATAACTGGGCAGTTGTAGCAGAGGCTATGCAGACCATTCTGCGCCGTGAGGCATACCCTAATCCTTACGAGGCATTGAAGGCCCTCACCCGCACGGGAGGTCACATCACCGAACAGACCATCAAGGAGTTTGTCGAGGGTCTGGATGTAGATGAGAGTGTCAAGGCCGAACTTCGTGTCATCACGCCCCACAACTATGTTGGCATGGTGAAATAACACAAATGGGTTCGTCATACAATATTATTTGTTAATTTAATACTAAATATTGCTTTTTTGACGGCAGAAAATTTGCGTAATACTATTTTAATATATAATTTTGCGCTGTTAAAAAGATAACAGAAGTTTTAATTTAATATAATCAAATCAAATTATGGCACAGATTAAGATTGGTATCAACGGTTTCGGACGTATCGGCCGTATGGTATTCCGTGCAGCTTGCACTCAGACAGAGAAGTATGATGTAGTAGGTATTAA
>JAFOHD010000093.1 GCA_017421945.1 Alistipes sp.
ACTCAAACAACCGCCACTATTTCACTCCTATGCCCTTGAGCATATGTATATCAGTGGGGTGAAATACGCCATACTGAATGGTAAGAAGTATGAGGTAAAGGCAGACATAGAAAATCACTCCGTCACAAATGCGAGATTAATACCGATAGAGGATAATCCTCAAGCCGAATAACAAAAAGAGTCCGCCGAAAAGCGGACTCTGGTATTGTATAAGGTGTTGTACTACTTCAACTCCACCAATGCCTTGCCTGTCATCTCGGCAGGCTGTGGCAAGCCCATGAGCTTCAAAACAGTTGGCGCTACATCGGCCAGAATACCATTCTCAACCTTCGCCACGCGGTCAGAAACTACAACGATAGGCACAGGATTCAACGAGTGGGCTGTGTTTGGAGAGCCGTCCTCATTGACAGCATTGTCGGCATTACCGTGGTCGGCAATCATCACAACCTCGTAACCATTAGCCTTGGCAGCCTCAACAACCTCCGACACGCACTCATCAACTGCCTTCACAGCCTTCTCGATAGCCTCATATACACCCGTATGGCCAACCATATCGCCATTGGCGAAGTTCAGGCAGATAAAGTCAAACTTCTGCGTACCCAACGCCTCAACCAACTTATCCTTTACCTCGTAGGCGCTCATCTCGGGCTGGAGGTCGTAGGTTGCAACCTTTGGAGAAGCGACCAAGATGCGTGACTCATTCTCAAACTCGGTCTCACGACCACCGTTGAGGAAGAATGTAACGTGGGCATACTTCTCGGTCTCGGCAATACGCAACTGCGACAAACCGAGTGACGACACATACTCGCCGATGGTGTTACGCACATTATCCCTGTCAAAGAGGATGTGCAAGCCCTCGAACTTGGCATCGTAAGGGGTCATACAGCAATAGTACAAAGGCATTGTGTGCATACCCTCCTCGGGCATATCCTGCTGTGTGAGAACAATGGTAATCTCCTTTGCACGGTCGTTACGATAGTTATAGAAGATTACAAGGTCGTTTGGCTTGATGCGGCCGATAACCTCACCATTCTCATTGATGCGTACGATAGGCTTCACGAACTCATCGGTAATGCCCTCATCGTAAGAACGCTGCATAGCCTCAACCATATCTGATGAAGCATCACCCACACCATTAACCAGACAGTCGTAAGCCACCTTCACGCGCTCCCAACGCTTGTCACGGTCCATGGCATAGTAGCGACCTATGATAGATGCAATCTTGCCTGTTGATTTTGCAAGGTTAGCCTCCACATCAGCAATAAAACCCTTACCGCTCTTTGGGTCAGTGTCACGACCATCCATAAAGCAGTGAACAAAGGTATTCTCGATGCCGTACTTGGCAGAAATCTCTGCCAACTTATAGAGGTGCTCGATTGAAGAGTGAACACCACCGTCAGAGGTAAGGCCCATAAGGTGAACATTCACACCATTTGCCTTTGCATACTCAAATGCCTTTACAATCTCCTCATTCTCATAGATTGAGTTGTCGGCACAAGCACGGTTAATCTTCACCAGGTCCTGATATACCACGCGACCAGCACCAATGTTCAGGTGACCGACCTCGGAGTTACCCATCTGACCATTTGGCAGACCTACATTCTCACCATCGGTGCGCAACTCGGCATGAGGATACTGCTCGGTCATAGCCGAGATGTAGGCTGGATGCATTGTAGCAATAACATCCGACTTTGTTCCGTTACCGATTCCCCAACCATCGAGAATCATCAATAAAACTTTCTTGTCCATTTCAATATAATTTATTCGTTAATCTTTGCCATAATAATCTCAACAGCCTTGTCAATTGCTGCCTGCAATGCGTCGGGGTTCTTACCGCCCGCCGTAGCGAAGAACTTCTGACCTCCGCCACCACCATTCATTATCTTGGCGGCCTCGCGCACCACAGCACCTGCATCCACGCCCTTAGCGACAATATCATCACCGAGCATGATGGTAAGCGTAGGCTTGTCGTTGGTCACGTTACCAAGCACCATGATAATGTCACCCACCTTTGCACGCAAAGCATAGGCCAAATCCTTAATCATGTTTGAGGCATAAGGCATTTGTCGTGCCACAACGAAATATTTTGCCTGAGGATCGCGCTTTGCCATAATCTTCTCAACCATGGCATCAACCTGCTCCTTATGCAACTGGTCTATCTCATGCTGCAAAGCCTCGTTTGACTCAATCATCTTCTTGATGGCAACCTCAACCTTAGGGTTGTTCACCAACTCGGCAACGGTGCGAATCTGATCCTCAACAGCATAGAGCATCTCCTCGGCACGCTCCGATGTGACAGCCTCAATACGGCGCACACCTGCCGAGATAGCACTCTCGCTCACAATCTTAAACACTCCGATTGTACCCGTAGCCGATGTATGAGTACCACCACACAACTCAACCGAGTCGCCAAACTTCACAACACGCACCTTGTCGCCATACTTCTCGCCAAACAATGCAATAGCACCCATGGCATTGGCCTCCTCCATAGTAGCCTCGCGGTTCTCCTCAAGAGGATGGTTGCTGCGGATTGCCTTATTGACCAACTTCTCAACCTCACGCAACTGCTCTGAAGTGACCTTCTGGAAGTGAGAGAAGTCAAAACGCAGGCTCTGTGGTGTAACCATAGAACCCTTCTGCTCAACGTGTGTACCCAGCACCTGACGCAACGCCTGATCCAGAAGGTGGGTTGCAGTGTGGTTGTTGGCTGCGGCCTGACGCTTCTCGGCATTCACCACAGCGGTGAACTCCGCCTCAAGATTCTCGGGCAGTTTTGTTGTCACGTGGATAATCAAGCCATTCTCCTTCTCGGTAGCGATGACATCAACGCGCTCCTCGCCATTATCAATATAACCCGTATCACCAATCTGACCTCCCGAATTACCGTAGAACGGAGTCTGGTCAAACACAAGCTGATATGTGGTCTTGCCCTTTGACGTAACACGGCGATAGCGTGCAATGCGGACTGGAGCAGTAAGGCTATCATATCCCACAAACTCACACTGTGCCGCCTGACGCAACTCCTGCCAATCGTCAATATCCTGTGCCGCAGCATTGCGTGAACGCTCCTTCTGCGCCTGAAGTTCCTTCTCGAAGCCCTCAAGGTCGATGCTCACACCCTGCTCGCGGGCAATAAGCTCGGTAAGGTCGATTGGGAAACCGAAAGTATCATATAACTCAAAGGCATTCTTGCCAGCAATAACGCCACCCTTGCCCACCTTCTGAATCTCGCGCTCCAAAAGGTTGATACCCGTAGCCAGCGTACGCAGGAATGATGCCTCCTCCTCCTCAATAACACGCTCGATGAGGGTCTGCTGCTGACGAAGTTCAGGGAACTGGTGGCCCATCTGCTCGGCCAAGCCTGGAACGAGCTTGCACAGCGTAGGTTCGTTGAAGCCGAGGTAAGTGTAGCCGTAACGCACTGCACGGCGCAGGATACGGCGGATAACATAACCTGCCTTGGCATTTGCCGGTAGCTGACCATCAGCGATAGAGAATGCGATGGCACGCAAGTGGTCAGCAATAACACGCATTGCCACATCAGCCTTCTCATCCTCACCATATTTCTTGCCTGCCATGGCTGCGATGCGAGCGATTGTAGGCTGGAAAACATCGGTATCATAGTTTGACTTCTTGCCCTGCATAGCCATACACAGACGCTCAAAGCCCATGCCTGTATCAACATGCTTTGCTGGCAGCGGCTCCAGCTCGCCGTTTGCCTTGCGGTTAAACTGCATGAACACAAGGTTCCATATCTCAATAACCAGATGGTGGCCCATGTTCACCATTTCGCGGCCAGGCTTGGCTGCAATCTCGGCCTCATCGCGCAGGTCGATGTGAATCTCACTACAAGGACCGCAAGGGCCTGTCTCGCCCATCTCCCAGAAGTTATCGTGCTTATTACCGCGAATGATGTGATCCTCGGGCAGATACTGCTTCCAATAGTCGTAGGCCTCCTGGTCGAATGGCACGCCATCCTCCTCCGAGCCCTCAAATACGGTAGCGTACATACGGCTCTTATCCAAACCATAGACGTCGGTAAGAAGTTCCCAAGCCCACGCGATAGCCTCCTTCTTGAAGTAGTCGCCGAATGACCAGTTACCGAGCATCTCAAACATTGTGTGGTGATAAGTATCGTGACCTACCTCCTCCAAGTCGTTATGCTTACCCGACACACGCAGACACTTCTGAGTGTCGGCGGCACGAGCATACTTGCGAGGAGAGTTGCCCAGGAAAATGTCCTTAAACTGGTTCATACCTGCATTGGTGAACATCAATGTAGGATCGTTCTTCACTACCATAGGAGCCGACTTGACGATTGCGTGCTCCTTGCTCTGGAAGAAATCAAGAAATGCTTGTCTGATTTTGTTTGATTCCATTGTATATTATTTTTATTCTTATTTCGTTATTATCCCGAATACAGATTGCAAAATTACACATTTTACGCTAATTTTGCACCATAAATGATTTAATTTATACCGTATGAGCAAAAAAATAGAGATAAACAGAGTGCAAAATGAGGAAAAAAGCCTCATACATCGCCTGCGCCCATACCGTATAATTCGAAATTTACTGATAGGATTCATACTTGTATCGATTGTGAATCTTGTATTTTCGTCACTGTTCTACACCCCCAAGATGTATAATCTTGCTGACGAAAACAGAGCTCTAAAACTCAAGTACAATGTCCTGCTAAACAAAGTACGCAACTCAAAAAGCAAGCTCCAGCAGATAAAGCATCGCGACAACTATGTGTATCGCCCCCTCTTCTCAACCGACACACTCTCGATTGAGGGCATCTACGACCACTATGCCGACGATAAGTACGCCAACATAAGTGAGGGCAGCTACTCGTCAACCATACGTCAGACATGGAGGGAGATGGACCAGCTGGCACGCAGTCTGTATCTGCAATCGAAATCATTGGACGAGTTGCAGCAACTCTCACTCGACAAGGAGAAGTTCTCAACTGCCATACCCGCCATCTGGCCTATTGACCGCACGAAGATGCGCAACAAAATTGGAGCTTTCGGCTACCGTATGCACCCCGTATATCACCGTTGGAAGTTCCACAGCGGCGTGGATATGCCCGGCAGAATAGGCGACCCAATATATGCAACAGGCGATGGTGTGGTGGAGTTTATCGACCGCAGCCGTGCCCGTCACGGATATGGCACACAAGTGCTTATAGACCACGGATTTGGATATAAAACAAGATATGCCCACCTTAACAAAGTTCACGTCGCAAAGGGCGACACCATTAGTCGCGGGCAACTCATCGCCGACATGGGCAATACGGGAGTATCCACATCCCCACACCTCCACTACGAGGTGATTTACAAGCGTTCACACGTGAACCCCATTAACTACTTTGACCGCAACATGTCGGCAGAGGCTTATAAGAGTTTGATGAATCAGATACAAGAGGCTAACTACGAGGCAGAATAAAATGACACCAAACGCAGAACATACACCCAAACAGATACGCAGAAGGCGCATCATAGGACTACTACTCAAGCTATTCGCATGGATAGGTGCTGCTTTGTTGTATTATGTATGCTTCGCACTGCTTTTCGACACCCCCGAAGAGTATCGTATGCGCGAACAGACCGACCGACTGCGCATGGAGTACGAGCAGTTGAGTAACAGATATGACTCCCTGGAACTTATCCTCGACAACATCACAGAGCGCGACCAGAGCGTGTTCAGAATCTTGTTTGAAACCAATCCTTATGATTTGGATATTGAGCGACAGGAGGAGCGTCTTGCAAACTACGAGAAAAACATTTCGAAATCGAAAAAACAACTACTACACGAGCTACCCGCCAGAATAGACGACCTTGATAGAAGATGCAATGAATTGGAGCAGTCGTGGCACAAAATAAATGAGTTGAGTGACAGGATGGGGTCAAAGATTAACTACATTCCTGCCATACAGCCCGTAATAAACAACCAGCTCACGTTGCTTACCGCAGGCTACGGAACAATACTTAACCCATTCTACCGCACCCTAAAGTCACATCAGGGAGTGGACTACACCGTAGGTGAAGGTTCAAGTATATTTGCAACGGCAGACGGCACAGTGAAGGAGATTTCAGACAAAAACTCAACGCTCGGCAAGACCATAATCATAGACCACGGCAATGGCTACGAGACATCGTATAGTCACTTGCTGAGTGTGGGCGTAAGACGCGGGCAGAAGGTGCAACGTGGCGACATCATAGCCTTATCGGGCAACTCGGGCCTATCTCTCGCCCCACACCTTCACTACGAAGTGCGCTACAACGGCATGCGTATTGACCCCATACACTACTTTTTCATGGAACTTTCGCCCGATGAATATCAGCGCACCATTCGCATTGCACAGTCGGGCATGCAGTCATTCGATTAAATACTGAAAAAATCTTAAATTTTAGGTAACATTTCTACCTCCTCAACGTAAATTTTGTTAACTTCGTAATAAAATTTACACTGTCATGCAAAAAACTTTCCTAACAGAGGTTGCCTCGAACTTATACAGGCGTTATGGCGACAACATTTCGTCGCTTACTTTGGTGTTCCCATCACGCCGTGCAAGGCTCTTCTTCTCGGATGCCCTTGCCCAAATCATCAGCAAGCCAATTTGGCAACCATCGTACACATCAATGGACGATATAATGTGCCAGGTGTCATCGTTTTCTGTCGGCGAGAAAATCCAACTCATAACCGAGCTATACAAAATATACGTTCAGCATCACCCAACCGAAAGTTTTGATAAATTTTACTTTTGGGGCGAGATGCTGCTGGGCGACTTTGACCTAATTGACAAATACATGATTGATGCCGACATGTTGTTTAGCAACATGTACGATATCAAGGAGATAGAGGCCGACTTATCGTATCTATCACCCGAGATGCGGCAAGTAATAGCCTCATTTTGGAGCAATTTCGCCAGCGAAGGTTCACTCAGTGAGGAGAAATGCAAATTTCTGGACATATGGAAGTCATTAGCACCCATATACCACTCATTCCACACACGGCTCGAGCAGCTCAAAATTGCATACACAGGCATGATATATCGCTCAGCCGTAGAAAACATAAACAATGGTATATCTGCCCCCGACACATCACGTCATTACATCTTTATCGGCTTCAATGCCCTCTCGGAGTGTGAAAAAAGCGTACTTAAATACCTCAACAATAGTTGCGAGTGCGACTTTCTATGGGACTACGACTCATACTACACCGAACAAAAAGAACAAGAGGCCGGGCACTTCTTGAGGAAAAACATATCGGTTTTCAAACCATCCATGGAGATTTCGCACAACAACTTTACAGAAATAGAGAAATCGTTCAGCGCAATTTCCACGGTATCAAATTCCATACAATGCAAGTATGTAAACACCATACTGCGTGAGATATCTCCC
>JAFOHD010000094.1 GCA_017421945.1 Alistipes sp.
GCTTCTTGCCTAAAACAATTGGCGCAAGGTGTTTCATGAGTTTGAAGCTATATACCTTGCAGTAGTAACTCAATGGTCGTTTAGGTTTTACACCCGCCGCATCGGTCAAAATCACCTTGCAAGTCTTATTGCGCGAGGCATAGACAATCGATACTCTGCCGCCGAACGAGTGACCTACCAGCACGGGGTTTACTATGCCCTCCTTCTGTGCGATAGCCTCCACCGAACGGGTGTACTCCTCGACACCCCACACCGTGTTTGGCTCCTGGCTTGTGCCGAAGCCTGCGAAATCGACATTTATAACCAAAAAACGCTCCTCCAGAAATGGCACTATGCTCTTCCAAATCTCGGTTGAGCAGCCCCATCCGTGCAATAAAAACAGAGGCTGCCCCTCACCGCCAACGGTGTAGTGCAACTCGATGTTTTCGTATGTGATACACTTATCCATATTATGCGACAAATTTAACTCTTTTTTTGTCAATGTAGAGTCCTATAAAGCATAAAAAAGCAGATTCTTTCGGGAATCTGCTTTTTTACATTATCAAACTTGCCTATTTCGAATTCATAATCTCGTTCTGGCGGTTGATACTCTCCACATGGATGGCCTCAAGGACAGAACGTACAAACTCCTCGCTCAGGCCCATGCCGCGTGTCATCGAGAGCATGCGGCGGCAGATGTCATCCCAGCGGTTGCTCTGCAGGATAGCCACATTGTTGGCCTTCTTGATGTGACCAATCTTGTCGGCCGTCTGCATACGCTGGCTTAGGAGGTCGAAAATCTCGGAGTCAATCTGATCAATCTGCTCACGGCAGAGCTTCAACTCGTCGTTGAACACGGGGTCAGCCGCAGTCTTGGCACGCCACATCACATTGTCAATCATGGTGATGCAGTCCTGAGGTGTGAGCTGCTGCGAAGCATCGCTCCACGCATTGTCGGGGTCAATATGGCTCTCAATCATCAAGCCGTCGAAGCATAGATCGGCTGCCTGCTGTGAGATGCCGTGCAACAATGGGCGGCAGCCACAGATGTGCGATGGGTCGCAAATCATCATCATCTCGGGAAAGCGGCTGCGCATATCGAGCAACATGTGCCACATAGGTGGGTTGCGGTACTTGCTATGGCCGAAGTAAGAGAAACCACGGTGGATAAGACCTAAGTTCTCCTCCTTCACGCCCTCCTTGAGGAAGCGTTTCACGGCACCTTCCCACAAGTTGATGTCGGGAGTCATAGGGTTTTTAATCAGCACAGTAACATCCTCGTTACCATGAAGACTCTCGGCAATCTCCTGAACTGCGAAAGGCGACACTGTAGTGCGTGCGCCAACCCACAAAATATCAACGCCGTGCTTGAGTGCAATCTCCACGTGCGAACGGTTTGCCACCTCGACAGCGATAGGCATACCCGTAGCCTGCTTAACCTCGTTGAGCCACTCTAAACCAATCTCGCCAATACCCTCGAATGTTCCAGGCTTGGTGCGGGGTTTCCATATACCTGCACGTATAACATCAACTCGACCCGACTGGGCGAGCTTCATGGCTGTCTCTACGGTTTGTTCGCGGGTCTCGGCACTACATGGGCCCGCAATAATCAGGGGACGTTTAGCCCCAAGTACAAACTTTCCCATATTTCCTAAC
>JAFOHD010000095.1 GCA_017421945.1 Alistipes sp.
CGTAGAGATAGAATGGTGTTTCAATCTCGCGCAGCTGTGCTGCCACTTTTCTACTTAACATAATTTGATATTACAAAAATTCCTAACTACCTAATCTTTGATTCACTTTGCACATTTGCCCAAAGTTGAATTAGGCGCAAATGTAATAAATGTTAGTCGTTTGTGCAAATAAAAAGGCACCCAAAACTATGGATGCCTCTCTGTAATGGTGTGATTGGGAGGGTGATATGTTTTAATATCCCATTTTCTCAAACATGCGTGCATTGCGCACAATCTCCTCCTCGATGTGGCGCGGACATATCTGGCGATACTCCCGCAGCTGGCGGTCAAGCTGTCTTGAGCGGCGCAGCAGCAGGTGTAACTTGTGCTGTACATCCCCATATACAGAAGCAGATGTGGGATGCTTGGGACGGGGATTTGCTGTGGAGAAGACCACCCCGTGGGGCAGTGTGCGCCTGTGTGGATATTGCTCCAATTTAATGCCATGCCTATCCTCTATCTCGCGCATCTCTAAAGTGTTGATTCTTATCTCATTCTCGGTAGCGAAGATTGTGTCATTCACATCAAAAAGGGCTCCCCATGCCAGTGTCGCAGCATCCTTCATCAACTGCTTTTTGTCGCCGTTATATTCATCAATATGTTGCAAGATGAAACTCACCATCTCGTGGCGAAGCACAGCTTTGCGCAGAGGGTTGCGCTCTTTGAGGATTTTACGTGCCATAGCCCTGCACTCCAGGTCGAAGCCATAGCGGAAAATCTTAACTTTATCGCCCTCGGTAGATGCTACGCGGGCGTAGTAGATGGGCTGTTGTGCAGATCATGGGTCTGCGGGGTTTTGGTTTGTACGATTCATAATAAAAAGATTAAAAGTTAAACATTGTTAAATTCTGAAAATCAGTATTTTAACTAATTTTTCAAATTGAAATTTTGGCTCAAGAAAGTCAAAGAACTTCCCACAGGCTATCGCAAGGCGACGCCCGATGGATGAGATCTGAATTTGCCAAAATGTTTAACTTCGGAATCTTACCCCACGCCATAAGCGGGGAGAATCGTGTGTTAATATTGCAGTGAAATAATATTTTGCCTGCAAAAGTTCTATACTCTCGGGTAACAAACGACCCGACAAAGCATAACTCCTGCCGTCAAAAATAAGCTAACAAGTTTTGTGATTTTCTATTTCGATTGATGTGCAAATGTAGTAAAACTTTTCTATTTCGCAAAATTTTCGGCAGTAAAACACTCTTTTGTCTTCGCGTGGGCATTTCAATAGTAAAAAATACTGCGAAAAATGCTCTCATCTTGTGAAAAATGACTACATTTGTCAAATAATATAAGTATAAACTTTACAAACAATAAATAAATGGCTTTACAATGTGGTATAGTTGGTTTGCCAAATGTCGGTAAATCAACTCTTTTCAACTGCTTGAGCAACGCCAAGGCGCAGGCAGCCAATTTCCCTTTCTGTACAATCGAGCCCAACGTGGGTGTCATCACCGTGCCCGACGAGCGTCTGGTAAAGCTCGCCGAGATTGATAATCCCAAGAAGGTTATCCCTACAACCATTGAGATTGTTGACATCGCCGGCCTGGTGAAGGGCGCATCGAAGGGTGAAGGCCTGGGTAACAAGTTTCTGGGTAACATCCGCAACACCAACGCTATCATCCACGTGTTGCGCTGTTTTGATAATGGTAATATCACCCATGTGGATGGCACCATCGATCCTGTGCGCGACAAGGGTATTATCGACACCGAGCTCCAGCTCAAGGATCTTGAGACTGTTGAGAACAACATCGGCAAGTGTCAGAAGCAGGCTGTGGCTGGCGACAAGAACGCCAAGCGTCGTTACGAGCTGCTGGTGCAGTTCAAGGAGGCTCTGGAGCAGGGTCGCTCGGCTCGTACGGTTGAGACCGATAAGGAGGAGCGTAAGCTGGTTGCCGACCTTAATCTGCTGACCGACAAACCTGTGCTGTATGTCTGCAATGTTGATGAGGCATCGGCAGTGACGGGAAATGCGCACACCGAAGCGGTGAAGGCTGCCATTGCTGACGAGAATGCCGAGATGCTTATTGTTGCTGCGGCTACCGAGGCCGATATTGCCGAGTTGGAGGATTACGAGGAGCGTCAGATGTTTTTGCAGGATATGGGCCTTGAAGAGTCGGGTGTGGCTCGTCTTATCAAGGCGGCATACAAATTGCTCAACCTTCAGACATTCTTCACTACAGGAGCCGATGAGAGCCGTGCGTGGACCTTCATCAAGGGCATGAAAGCTCCGCAGACCGCCGGTATCATCCATACCGATTTCGAGCGTGGCTTCATCCGTGCCGAGGTTATCAAGTACGATGATTACGTGAAGCTCGGCTCCGAGAAGGCTTGCCGAGATGTTGGTAAGATAGGCATCGAGGGTAAGGAGTACATTGTGCAGGATGGTGATATAATGCACTTCCTCTTCAATGTGTAAAACATTTGCCTTGCGGGTTGTTTTGGCATCTTGCTCGTGTCGAGAATGCTCACATACGCCAAGTATGCTCCGCTTCCCGACACTTCGACAAGCTTCAAAACACCCTCGCAAATCAAATGTTTGATAAAAGCCTTGCGGGTTGTTTTGGCATCTTGCTCGTGTTGAGAATGCTCACATACGCCAAGTATGCTCCGCTTCCCAACACTTCGACAATCTTCAAAACACCCTCGCAAATCAAATGTTTGATAAAAGCCTTGCGGATTGTTTTGGCATCTTGCTCGTGTCGAGAATGCTCACATACTCCAAGTATGCTCCGCTTCCCGACACTTCGACAAGCTTCAAAACACCCTCGCAAATCAAATGTTAATAATTTATAAAACTTTGTAGCATGAAAACAAACCTGAAATACATCATCATTGCGCTCGCCATAGTTGTGGCGGCGTGGCTTTTGGGACGTGCCTACACCTATAAGTACCGTTCGCAGGATACCGTAGTGGTTACTGGTTTGGGAGAGACCGAGTTCTCTTCAGACTTGATTGTGTGGAACGGCGAGCTTGTCTATGAGACGCACGATGTGGCAACGGGTTATGCCCAGCTTGAGCGCAACAAGCAGAAGGTGCTTGAGTTTATCACCTCGCGCGGTGTGGCAGCAGAGCAGGTTGTCTTTAAGTTTGTGAATGTCTATAAGCAGACCGAGGCGGTCTATAACGCCAACGGCAACTATGCGGGTCAGCGTTTCACGGGCTACCGCCTAAGTCAGGGCTTTTCGATAGAGTCGGCCGAGGTGGACAAGGTTGAGAATATCTCACGCGAGATATCAGCACTCATTGCCCAGGGTGTGTCGATTGAGGCGTATCAGCCCTCGTACTACTACACCAAACTCGACGATGTGAAGCTCTCGCTCATTGAACGCGCCTCGGCAGATGCTCGCGCCCGTGCCGAGAAAATCGCCGAGAATGCAGGCACCTCCATTGGCCGTGTGGCTTCGGCTAAGATGGGAGTGTTTCAGATTACGGGTGCAAACTCAAATGAGGAGTTCTCGGCCGGAGGCTCGTTCAACACCTCAAGCCGACAGAAGAAAGCGCGCATTACCATGCGAGTTGAATATCGTGTAAAATAAGTAAGAAACTAAATATAAAAAGCTATGTCACAAGAGGTTAGAGTGCGCTTTGCCCCAAGTCCTACGGGACCTTTGCATATGGGAGGTGTGCGCACGGCGCTTTATAACTATTTGTTTGCACGCCGCCATGGCGGCAAGATGATTCTCCGCATCGAGGATACCGACTCGCAGCGTTTCGTGCCCGGAGCCGAGGAGTACATTATTGAGTCGCTCAAGTGGTGCGGCATTGAGATTGATGAGGGTGTCGGCGTAGGCGGTCCTCATGCTCCCTACCGCCAGAGTGAGCGCAAGGAGATTTACCTGAAGTATGCCAAGCAGCTCGTTGAGGCTGGCTGGGCATACTATGCTTTCGATACTTCGGAGGAGCTTGACGCCCTGCGCAAGGAGGCCGAGGCTGCGGGTCAGACCTTTGCCTACAACTACACCGTGCGTGAGAAGCTGCCTACATCGCTTTCTCTATCGAAAGAGGAGGTTGAGGCTCGCATAGCACGTGGCGATATATGGGTTGTGCGCTTCAAGATGCCCGAGGATGAGGTTGTCGAGATGGATGACCTGATTCGTGGTCATGTCAAGGTCAATACATCCACACTCGACGACAAGGTGCTTTACAAGAGTGCCGACCAGTTGCCAACATATCACCTGGCAAACATTGTCGATGACCACCTGATGGAGATTTCGCATGTCATTCGTGGCGAGGAGTGGTTGCCATCACTTCCTCTGCACTATCTCTTGTATCGTGCTTTCGGCTGGCAGGATACGCAGCCGCAGTTCGCTCACCTGCCACTGTTGCTTAAACCTACGGGTGGAGGTAAGCTCTCAAAGCGCGATGGCGATAAGATGGGTTTCCCTGTATTCCCACTC
>JAFOHD010000096.1 GCA_017421945.1 Alistipes sp.
GATATTCCCAAGTCGCTGGAGGGATATTATCAGGAGACAGGCCGTGCGGGTCGTGATGGCGGCGAGGGTCATTGTCTTACGTTCTACAGCTATAAGGATATCCAGAAGCTGGAGAAGTTCATGCAGGGCAAGCCCGTGGCCGAGCAGGAGATTGGTAAACTGCTGTTGCTGGAGACTGTTTCCTATGCCGAGAGTTCGATGTGTCGCCGCAAGACTCTTTTGCACTACTTTGGAGAGGAGTACGAGCAGTCTAACTGCGGCTGCTGCGACAACTGTGTGAACCCCAAGCCTAAGGTTGACGCTAAGGCCGAGATGAAGCTCATGTTGCAAACCTTGATGGCTATTGGCGATAAGTTCAAGGTTGACCACTTGTGTGCTGTGCTGACGGGTAAGGTTACAGCCCAGGTAAAGAGTTATGGCCACAATAAGCTCAAACTCTTTGCGCAGGGCGAGGAGCACGATGCCAAGTTCTGGGGTGCTGTGGTGCGTCAGGCACTCATCATGGGCTTGATTGATAAGAGCATTGAAAATTACGGTCTTATATCTATAAACGAAAAGGGCGAGGCCTACATCAAGTCACCTAAGACGGTGACCGTAACCCTTGACCACAACTACGACGAGGAGCAGAGCGAGGAGCAGAATATTGCTGCGCAGATGAGCAAGGGCGGAGCTGCCGACGAGGAACTCTTTGCCATGCTGAAGGATTTGCGCAAGAGGGTTGCCAAGAAGTATGATTTGCCACCGTTTGTTATCTTCCAGGACCCATCTCTTGAGGATATGTCTATCCACTACCCAATCACCATCGAGGAGATGCAGAGCATATCGGGAGTGGGCGCAGGCAAGGCGAAGAAGTTTGGTGAGGAGTTTGTCAAGCTCATCAAGGCATATGTCGAGGAGAAGGACATCATCCGCCCACAGGATATGGTTGTGAAGTCGGTGGCCAACAAGTCGGGCAACAAAATTTTCATCATTCAGTCTATCGACCGCAAGATGGATTTCGAGGATATAGCCCGCGCCAAGAACCTTGAGTTCGAGGAGGTGCTCACCGAAGTTGAGGGCATCGTCAATTCGGGCACACGTCTCGACATCTCGTATTATATTAATAAGGTGATGGACGAGGATAAGGTCGAAGATATTTACCTTTACTTCAAGGAGGATGCCGAGAGCGATTCGCTGGATGCCGCTATCGAGGAGCTCGGCTCGGATTACACCGAGGAGGAGATTCGTTTGGTGCGCATCAAGTTCCTCTGCGAGGTAGGTAACTAATATTTTTCTCAACTAACTATTAAACTTTATTTCTATGGCATTGATTTATTGCAGAGAGTGCGGCAGACAGATTTCCGACCAGGCTTACAGCTGCCCACATTGCGGATGCCCTCTTAGGGCTTACAATCCGTACAGTGTTGAACCACTAGACCCCAACAAGAGCAGCTGCGATTGGCTTGTTACGCTGTTGTTAAACTTCTTCCTTGGGTGTTTTGGTATTCACAGTTTCTATGTGGGCAAGACCGCTGTTGGTGTTGCGCAGTTGCTCACCCTGGGAGGTTGCGGTATATGGGCACTCATTGACTTTATCATGATTCTTGTCGGCTCGTACCGTGACGGTGAGGGCAAACTCATCAGAAACAGGTAGTGCGACAAGTAGTTAAATATTGGAGAGCCGTTGCGGTTGCATTGTTGCCGTTGGCTCTCTATTTTATTCCACGCGAGAGCCTTTTTGACCATACTCACACGCTCTGTCTGGTGCATAATCTCACGGGCGCGGAGTGCTGGGGTTGTGGCATGACAAGGGCTGTAGTGTCGGTCATGTACCTCGATTTTGAGGCTGCGTGGGCATATAATCGCGCGGTGGTGGTCGTAGCTCCGCTGCTTGTGTGGATATGGCTGAAATGGATATATAGAGAGTTGCGCAGAGCAGAGCTTCGCAACGATGAAAACAATATGTAGATGAATCAAGTAAGAGCAAAGAAGGCGTTGGGTCAGCATTTCTTGACCGACCTGAACATCGCCAGAAAGATATGCGACTCTTTGTCGGGTGGCAGCGAGCAGACTCCTGCGCAGGTGTTGGAGGTTGGCTGCGGCATGGGTGTGCTGACGCAGTTTCTGTTACAGCGTGCCGACATTGTAACCTATGGTGCCGAGATTGACACCGAGAGTGTGGAGTATCTCCACGAGCATTATCCCGACTTTGCACCCCGCCTTATTGAGGGTGACTTCCTGAAGATGGATTTAAGGGAGAGATTTGGCAGCGAGGTGCGCGTCATAGGTAACTTCCCCTACAACATATCATCGCAGATATTCTTTAAGATTATCGAGAATCGCGACATCGTGCCCGAGTGTGTGGGCATGATACAGAAGGAGGTTGCTGTGCGCATAGCCGAGCCCCCGGGCTCTCGTGAGTACGGCATTTTGAGTGTGTTGTTGCAGGCGTGGTACGACATAGAGTACCTCTTCACCGTGGGCGAGAAGGTCTTTAATCCGCCGCCAAAGGTCAAGAGTGCCGTCATACGTCTTAAGCGTAACTCCACCACCCGGCTCGGCTGCGATGAGGCTCTCTTTGTCAAGGTCGTGAAGGCGTCGTTTGGTCAGCGTCGCAAGATGTTGCGCAACTCCCTGCGCTCGGTCTTTGGCGATTTTGGAGGTGCCGAGCATCGTTTCTTTACCGAGCGTGCCGAGAAGTTGTCGGTTGGGGACTTTGTCGAGCTCACCAACTGGGTGGAAGCTTGCCTGAAAAGGTAATCTTGTTGTTACGCGTTGTGCTAATATGTTCACTGACAAAAAGGAGTGCAAAACTGCACTCCTTTTTTGTTGGGGATGAATCTTCCTATTTCAACTCCACGCGAAGTAATGCCACGCTGTGTGGAGGAAGTGTCGTAGAGATCTGTTTCTTGGCTGATGTGGCCTTGAGTTTTGACTTCTCAAAATAGCTGTATGGAGTCACATCGTCGGAGTAATAGAGCTGCGCATCGCGAATCTTGCCCTCGAGTGCGAAATTAAACTCGCGTGACTTCTCATACTCCTTGTTTATAAGGGTGATTGTCAGGACTCCATCCTTGATGGTTGCTACGGTCGAGTAGTCCTCATTCTCGCTCACCTTGCACAGCTTGCCGCCTTGATGTTCCTTCATTACGGCAAACATCTGACCATTGGCCGACAAGTGACTTGTTGTGGGCTCCACGATGATGGCACCCTCGCCCACAGGCTGGAAATAACATACGATTGGCATCTCCAGCGCATTGCTGTCGGTGAGGAAGAAGTGCAACATGCGGGCCGTGAATATGCCCTCGCTCACGCACGAGGGACGATACCATGCGTACCATTGATTCCACTCATCGAATGAGATATACATCTTCTTGCCTGTCTTGTCGAGGCTCTCTCTCATGCGCTTTGCGCGGTTGACGTTGCGTGTGAGATATGCTACCATGCTCTCGTATGATTTTTTGATATCCTCGGGAGTGGTGAACAGACGACTGCCGTGAGAGTAGTAGTGCAGCGACACATAGGGAGCTATGTCGGCAAGTGTGGCAGCCGATTTCTGTGCCCATTCGTTGTTGGGGTAGGGGCCCGATGAGCAGAGCTTTAGGTCGGCGCAGACCTTCAGCATAGCTTCGGCGTGCGAGCGTGCTATCTTGGCGTAGCCATCAGCACCCTTTGGACCCTCCATGTGGAAGTATCCCATCTCGTTGCCCAGCGACCAGAATTTCACGTTGAAAGGCTCCTTGAATCCTCGCTCGATACGTATCTTTCCATATTTGCTGTTCTCGTCACCGTTGCAGTACTCAACCCACTCGGCACACTCTGCGGGGCTGCTCCATGCGGCGTTGATAGTCAGCATAGGTTCTGCGCCCACCTCACGGCACAAGGCAATGAAGTCGTCGGTGTTGATTTCGTGGTAGTCGAAACCATCGGTGTAGGGTTGTGTCTCAATCTCTGTGGCAGCACCCAGTGGGGCACGCTCATCCACAGGCAGGAGTCCGTCCTTCCAGCGGTACTCACCCGCAAAGTTACCTCCGGGCCAGCGCAGGAGCTTTGGCCCCAGAGCCTTGAGGTTTGCCACCACATCGCAGCGCATGCCGTGGAAATTATCCGAAGGCATCATCGACAATGCTCCTATTGCCAGCATCGCCTGCTCGGTGAATGTGTAGCGTATGGTCGCATCGCTGTCGTTGGCCGATGGTGTGAGGGTGAATTCGTTTATGACCCACTCATCTTTTGTGGGAGAGAGTTCAAGTTGGTGTGAAGCATAAGTTTTATCACCTGCACGGTTGGTTAGCTCAACACACAGCGTCATCGGAACATTCACTTGTGTAACCGTGCGCAGCGAGTACTTCTTTCCCCTCTGCACTGCAAGTTCATGCTGTCCCAGACCTGCGGTGTTGCCGCCCTTGATGTTCTGAATCACCTGCATGCTCCGTTCGTTCCAGCGGTGCATGTTGTGCATGTGCGTGTGGCGAGTGTAGGAGCGGGAGTCATCGAGGGAGAAAAACACCTTCTCGCCAATGGCAAACCAGTGGGCTGCAACTCCCTCGCTACGCGAAGGCTTGCCTGCGAATTTGCGGTTTTTGAGCATCTGCGCGCTCAATCCTCCATTTACGGCAGCACGTGTGTGCTCAAGGTTGTGGCCGAATATGTAGGGTGAGAACTCTTCTGCCGAGCTAATGTCAATAGTCTGAGCCTGCAACGATACTGCAAACATTGCCATAAGGGCAAACAAAAATGTTTTTCTCATCATTATATTGGTTTTTAGAGTTTGTAATTCTGATTTTATGCTTAACAAAAGTAATGTTTTTTAGCGAGTTAAAGTTGTTTTGTCATACTTTTTTTTGTTACCCGTTGAACTCTCCCACCACCACAGTTGTCATATCGTCGGGGCATAGGTAGCGTTGGGCCAGTGTGAGCAGCTCCTCGGACGAGGTTTGACGTATGCGCTCAAGGTTTTGCTGTATGTGGCTGTTGTCGAAGCCGCAGAGTATGTTCTCGGTGGTGACATCGGCAATGCCGAAGGGCCCATCAAGTATGCGCATCATCTCGCCTGCCATGATGTTCTTGACAAGTTCCAACTCCTCCGCAGGTATTGCTTCCTGGCGCAGCAGTTCTATCTCGCGTGCTATCTCTTGCAGAGCTTGGTCGGTGACCTCGCAGCCCACCTGTGTGGCGATGGCGAGGTAGCCCGTATGCTGGAAATTGACCATGGCAGAGAATACTCCATAGGTGAAACCGTTGCGCTCGCGCAGATTCTGCATCAGGCGAGAGCCGAAGTAACCTCCCAGCACCATTGCCAGCACCTGCATGGGTATGAAGTCGGGGTGTGTGCGTGGAAAGAGCAGGCGTCCCATGCGTATTGAGGACTGCACAGCCCCATCGTGTTGTATGCGTCGCAAACGGGAACTTGAGAATGGGGACAGCGTAACGTTATCCTCGACTTGCACACTTGGCAATGCACCCACTATTGAAGTGATGTGGTTGAGCACCTGAGCCGTGATGTTGCCGCTGCACACCACTATGCAATGCTGTGCGGTGTAGTTTGCGGTGTAGTGCTGCAAGAGATGTTCGCGACACAGGGTGTCATACTCGCTCTCGGGATAGGATATGCCGTAGGGGTGTGTGTCGCCAAATATGGCCTTGGCGAAGTGTTCTCGGGCGAGGGTTTCAACCTTGCGGCGTTCTATGGCAAGCTGCTGCTTGCGCTTGGCACGATATATCTCCAGCTCGGCTGTGGGAAAGGTGGGGCGCAGGATAATCTCTTCGATAATCTTTGCCGTAGGCTCAAAGAACTTCGACAGCGAGCAGAATGTGATGTAGGTGTAGTCGCGGTCGATGTTTATGTCGAAATATGAACCGTAGTAGTCAAGCTCCTCGGCTATCTGCTGCGCCGAAAGGTTTTGTGTACCCTCGGCAAGCATGTTTGCCGTGGCCGAGGCGGTGAAGGGGTGTTGTTGTGTGAGTGTTCCGGCGTGGAATACAAACGAGAGTCGCACCACCTCATATTCGGGGCAGTTGAGGACGTATATGGGTGTGGAGTTGGGTGCAATGTGTTTCTCGGCACGCTGCACATCTATGCTCTGGGGTATGGTCAGGGGTGGTTGTTGCATCATCGGGCACGGTAGATTAATGTTGATGAATTATCTTTTCGGAATGTGCGCTGGGCAAAGTCGGCCACCTCGCTACGGGTTATGGAACGGTATATCTCCACCTCGCGGTTTATCAGTGGCAGGTCGCCAATCATTGAGTAGTAGCCCAGGTTCATGGCTTTGTTCATGACGTTTAGCTCGCCAAAGAGAGTGTTAGCTTCAAATTTGTTCTTCACCTTCTCCAGCTCGTAGTCGCTTATATTACCGCTCTGTAACAGGCCAATCTCCTCCCACAGAGCCTCCTCGGCCGCCTGCTCCGAGGTTGTGGGCAGCAGCTGGGCGGTGAATGTGAAGAGTCCCTCATCAACATCTCCCGATATGTAGGCATTGACCGAAGTGAAGAGCTGTTTGTTCTTTATAAGATGCTCATACAGGCGTGCCGAGTCACCTCCGGCCAGCAGGTCAGAGGTCAAATCCCCCAGGAAAAAGTCGTGTGAGAGGCGGTTGCCCATGTGAAAGGCGATGACGATGGTTGTGGCGGGCACTTCACGCTCAACCTCCATGCGGCGTGGCTCGGTCTGCACGGGCTCGCGGGGTATGGGATTTGCTGTGTACGGAGTGTCGGCTATTGAGCCAAACCACTTATGGGCAAGTTCAAACACCTGCTCGGGAGCAATGTCACCCGACACCGAGAGGATGGCATTTGAGGGGTGGTAGAAGTTGCGATAGAAGCTGTGAATCTCCTCAAGCGAAGCCTCGGCTATGTGTTCGGGCTTTAGGCCTATGGTTGCCCAGCGGTAGGGGTGGGTGGTGTATGCCATCTCTCGCATGAGCATGCTTACATCGCCATAGGGCTGGTTGAGGTAACGCTGGCGGAACTCCTCTATAACCACACGCTTCTCAATCTCGCACGCCTGGGCCGAGAGGTTCAGTCCTGTCATGCGGTCGCTTTCTAACCACAAGGCGGTCTCAATGTTGTCCTTGGGCAGGGTGATGTAGAAGTCGGTGTAGTCGTTGTTGGTGAAGGCGTTGTTCTCGCCGCAGGCCATCTGTACGGGTGTGTCGAAGTCGGGCACAAGGTGTGTGCCTCGGAACATCAGATGCTCAAACAGGTGGGCAAGTCCCGTGCGGTGGGGATTCTCGTTGCGGGCTCCCACCTTGTAGAGAATGTTGATGGCTGCCATGCGTGACGAGGAGTCGCGGTTGGCCACAACTTCAAGTCCGTTGGCAAGTGTGGTATGTTGGTATTTAATCATATTCTGTAATGGTGTAAATCAAATGCAAAAATATTGATTTTTTCCTAAATAGCATTGCGTTTGTCAATTATCGTGCATCGGGGAGTGCGGTCGGGGTTTGTGGTGAACAAAGATGAGTAATAATTGTTAAATTATTAACACGAAAAAAACTATGATTTTAACTTTGAAATTCATAACTTTGCCGTGATTTGAGTCTTTGGAACTCAATTTGTCGTGATACTAAAACAAATAATTCATAGAAGAACAAAAATCGTCTTATTATGGCAGAAAAGAAATTTATCACATGTGATGGTAACTATGCAGCAGCGCACATCGCCTACAAATTTTCCGAGGTGGCTGCCATCTATCCCATCACCCCATCATCAACTATGGCAGAGTATGTTGATGAGTGGGCAGCACAGGGCATGAAGAACATGTTCGGTGAGACTGTCAAGGTTGTCGAGATGCAGTCAGAGGCTGGTGCAGCAGGTGCTGTTCACGGCTCATTGCAGAGTGGTGCATTGACATCTACATTCACAGCATCGCAGGGCTTGCTGCTGATGATTCCTAATATGTATAAAATCGCTGGTGAGTTGCTCCCAGGCGTGTTCCATGTGTCGGCACGTGCTCTGGCAGCGCAGTCACTCTCAATCTTTGGTGACCACCAGGATGTGATGGCTACACGCCAGACAGGTTTTGCCATGCTTGCCACATCGTCAGTTCAGGAGGTTATGGACCTGGCGGGTGTTGCACATGTTGTGGCTCTGAAGGCTCGTATTCCTTTCCTTCACTTCTTCGATGGCTTCCGCACATCGCACGAGATTCAGAAGATTGAGGTCATTGACGATGCTTCGCTCACAGCCATGCTCGACCGTGACGCACTGAAGGCATTCCGCGCAGCTGCGCTTAACCCTAACCACCCTGTTACACGTGGTACTGCGCAGAATCCCGATATCTACTTCCAGACCCGCGAGGCGTCAAACAAGTTCTACAATGCTGTGCCCGACATGGTTGCCGAGGCTATGGCAAAGATTTCCGAGATTACAGGTCGCACCTACAAGCCATTCACATACTATGGTGCCGAGGATGCCGAGCATGTTATCGTTGCCATGGGCTCTGTTAATGAGACCATCAAGGAGTGCATCGACTACCTCGCTACGCAGGGCAAGAAGGTGGGACTTATCACCGTTCACCTCTACCGTCCATTCTCAGAGAAGTATTTCTTCGATGTGATGCCAGCTTCGGTGAAGCGTGTATGCGTTCTGGACCGCACCAAGGAGCCAGGAGCAAACGGCGAGCCATTGTATCTCGACGTGAAGGATATGTTCTACGGCAAGCCTAACCAGCCATTGGTTATCGGTGGCCGCTATGGTCTTTCGTCAAAGGACACTACTCCTGCGCAGATTCTTGCTGTTGTTGAGAATCTGTTTGCAGCCGAGCCAAAGGACCACTTCACTGTGGGTATCAACGACGACGTCACTCTCCTCTCACTCCCCGTTGGCGAGGAGGTGTCACTTGCTCAGGCAGGTACTTTCGAGGCGTTGTTCTTCGGTTTGGGTGCTGACGGTACGGTGGGTGCCAACAAGAACTCAATCAAGATTATCGGTGGCTCGACCGACAAATATTGCCAGGCTTACTTCTCTTATGACTCGAAGAAGTCGGGCGGTTATACATCATCACACCTGCGTTTTGGTGATAAACCAATCCGCTCACCATATCTGGTTACAACACCCGATTTCGTGGCGTGCCACGTGCCATCGTATGTTGATAAGTACGACGTGCTGAAGGGCTTGAAGAAGGGCGGATCGTTCCTTCTGAACTCTGTGCATGACGCTGCTACCACTTGCGCTACGTTGCCCGATGCAATGAAGGCTTACCTGGCCAAGAACAACATCAACTTCTACATCATCAACGCTACGAAGATTGCTGCCGAGCTGGGCTTGGGCAACCGCACCAACACCATCATGCAGTCGGCATTCTTCAAGATTGCCGAGGTTATTCCTTTCGAGAAGGCTGTTGAGGAGATGAAGAAGGCCATCCTGAAGTCTTATGGCAAGAAGGGTGAGGATATCGTCAATATGAACTACGCTGCTGTGGATGCAGGTGGCTCGGCTGTTGAGAAGGTTGAGATTCCTGCCGAGTGGGCATCTATCGAGGTTAAGGCTGCTGCCGAGACTATTGATGAGTCGC
>JAFOHD010000097.1 GCA_017421945.1 Alistipes sp.
AAATTCACGAAGCTGCAAGTGGAAATAATGGGGACTTCGATAAGTTCCAAAGTTTTTTAGGCCATGCATTGCACCATGAAGGCGATGCAATTGATACGATCAAAGCTTGGACTCGTTATCCCTGAGGGTCTCATCACACGCAAGGCTAACGGTGAGGCTGTGACAATGAACGGCGAGATCGTATTCACAGTTGAGGAGGCAACTGTTGAGCCAGAACCAGAGCCGGACACTGTTGACTACACTCCTGCATACACAGGCGCAAAGGAGCGCAATGACAGAAATGTGGTAGCTGTTAAGTTGAACGAGCACAGCTATTACCTTTCAAGTGAAGAGCAGGGTCAGTGCTATATTGACGCTACAGCATCTGCAACATTCACAGTTGTTGCCGGTTCTACATTGAAGGCTTCTGTTGAGAGAATTGGTGAGTGGATGCACCACTCTGTATACCTTGACTTTGATGGCGATGGCTTCACATCAGGTATCGAGGAGGGCAGCGAGTGGCAGCCTGCAGGCGACCTTGTTGCATACTCATTCTACAACAATGGTGACTCAAGCGACGAGTTCGGTTACAACAGCGTTGGTACATCAATGAGCGGACAGGACCGTCACATGCCAGAGATTCCCGAGTTCACAGCTCCAACAGAGCCAGGTCTCTACCGCATACGTTTCGTTCAGGACTGGTGCAGCATCGACCCAATGGGTGACTCTGACGGCAAGTTTGGCGACTTCATGGAGAACGGTGGCCAGATCGTTGACGTAATGCTCGAGGTTACTGTTGCCGATGGCATTAGCGAGGTGACAACTGAAAACGGAGAGGTGAAAGCTATCTACGACCTCACCGGCCGCAAGATTGAGACTATCACAAAGCCAGGTATCTACATCGTAGGTGGCAAAAAGGTTTTGGTTAAGTAATTGATCGATACCATAACACAAAGCGGATGCGCTCGCGAGCGCATCCGCTTATTTTTTATATAATGTAGCCGTTGCCACATAGCGGATTTGTCCCGAGACGCAGTGAGGGATCTCTTTAACCGCGACATTTAGAGAAATCTCCCATACGGTCGATATGACAGGTACGCCAACATAGGGGCTGACCGGTGTGTCCGCCCAAAGACACCGCACCCGACGTAGGGGTATAACAACACTCCCTCTGAGGGAGTACGGCTTTAACCGGGAGGGAGATAGTAAACAAAGAACCATCTCCATCGGCACTCCTTTTGGAATGTAAACCTCGGTGCTAAAGACAATGGCACATCGACGGGGCAAACCGGCGTATCCGCCCTACGAAACCGCAAAGAATATCAATCAAGGGCCAACGCACAGCTCCATCCTCCTGAAAAACAGCAAGAAAAACAATAAAAAAGAATGAAATAAAATTTAAAATTGCTTGTTAAAAAGAATTTATTTTTTCTAACTTTGTACCTAAGGCATGAAGTGTACACAGTCCACTTTGTAACAAAATTACACCGGTAAAAAGCCTACGTATTACATTTTGACACAACTTTTTATATTATAAACCTTATTTATTAACCAAAAACCAACATTTATGAAAAAGTTTACTTTTTTCATGACGATGTTCATTGCGTTTGCAATGACAGCGTTTGCTCAGGTTGATACGGGCAAAGCCTATCGTATCAAATCTAAATCGGTTGGCAATTATTTGACAATCGGTGAGTCAAATGCAAACACCCATGGCCATGTGCATGGTGCAGCATTGGACGAGAGCAACCAGAACCAAGTGTTCAATTTTATTGCTGTTGAGGATCAGGCAAGTACATATTATGTACAGTCTGTATCTGGCAAGTACATCTCTTACGAGGGTGCAGGTGCAGGTTGGAATGTAAATGCCAACAGCGATGCCGCTATGGCCCATGCATTGACATTTGAGGCCGCTGCTGATGATAATGAATTTTATATCAGTTGCTGGAATCAGTCTAAAGGTGGCACCAAGTACTTCAAGTATGAGAATGTAGGTGCCAGCGGCAAGTATCACCCATTCAATGATGCTGACAAAGGTGCTGCTGAGGTTTGGGTGTTGGAAGCTGTTGAGACTGAGACTCCAGAGCCAGAGCAGCCAGTAAGCAACCTTATTTTGGATTTGACAGCTGAGCAGATTGGCACAACATATCCTTATCAGCTCAACGATGAGGAGGCTGCAAAAATCTTCGCCTTGAACGACATTACTGTTGCCGTAAAATTCAACACTTCAAGTTTGGGTGGTCGCAAGGCACTTTTTGCAACAGCCGAT
>JAFOHD010000098.1 GCA_017421945.1 Alistipes sp.
AAAAGTTTCCTTCTCGCCCTTCTCGCTTAGCATCTTTAAGAAAAATTCAAGCCATTCTCTCGTTTCTTCATGAAGCGGCGCCGGATCTCTTCCCAACTGATAATATTCTAAAGCAGAAGAATCCGTATATTTATTTGGTTGTTGGTCCCGACGCTTTCTATATCAACGAGAGGAACGACAACTCAACAAAATTTTCGCTCGCCGACATCAACACCACTAAAACCCGCACTCAGGTAGAAAAGTTCATTACCGAGAAAGCCCCTTCGACCATGCAGGAGTTCAAGTGGTGGAACGGCAAAAAGTGGAACCACCCCGTAAGCCAGGGCATAATCTACATCGACGTGATGGAGGGTGCTACGGTAGTTAACGTGCGCGCAGCAAGAGATATGGCAAAGAGTGCCATTAACTATCTTCGCGAAAAGGAGTCTGTGAAGCAGGTGAATGTGGTTTATGGACGCTTGAACGAGCCCGACTGCGCCACATTGGAGGCTGCCATACCCGAGAATATAGTCCTGTCGCCCCGAGCCGAGGCGGTGATGAATCTCTCACCCGAGACCGATGTAATACACATCGTAGCCGACCAGACACCCCGCTTCCTGGGCAAGCAGGGCAAAGAGGCGTGCGAGGCGTTTACTGATTGGCTCAAGGAGCAACTCAAAAACAACAAGGTGTGTGAATATGCTTTCAAGCAGGATCCTCAATACATTATTAAGATTAGGGTAATCATCGAGAAGGATGGTTCAATGAGCGTTATAGATAAGTACTCCTCATTGGAACTTCTTCCCAACAGCCTGATTACCCAAATTTGCGCCACAGCACCCAAGTGGACTCCAGCAAAGCACAACGGCAAGCCTGTGCGCATGCAGTTAGATATGGTGTTGCATAACAACGATAACATTGACAGACCTTTAGAGTACCCATTCGATAAAAAAATCAAGACCACGAAGAGTGTTCCTCGCGGTGTGGCGGTAAACCCCAAGCAGAAGAGTAACAACCACAATTATGACCCTTGCCAATACAAGATTACCAAAGTAACTCTCACCGACGAGCAGACTGTGGTGGAATTTAACGTCAAGTTCTGGCATAACTGGTGGATAAAGATTAATAGCTACACAGTCTTAAAGACCGAGAGCAAAATCTACCCTATTCAGGATATCAAGGGTGCAACGCTGGATGTTAAGTATTGGATGCCCGAATCGGGTGAGACTACACTCCAGCTCATATTTCCGCCAATTGACTGTAAGGTGGATAAACTCACTTTTGACGAGGAAGATTGGGTTATTGAGGATATTGACCTGAGAAATTTGCAGTCCCTTGACAGCAATAACGCAAGTAAAGCAAACGTCACACCTATCAGCCAGCCCAAGCCGCAGGAGACCCCATTTGTAAAGATAAGCGAGCCCAAGCAGGAGGACACACCATTTGTAAAGACAAGCGACATGATTCACCTGACGGTTGATGGCGACAAGGTCACAATCAAGGAGGATGGCAACTCAGGAAGCATCTCCTTTGAACTGAGCAACCTCAATTCGGGGAATATACTCTCCGTATTGCAGCAGTTCATCACCAAGACCGCATCGTCCGAGATGCTTCAACACCAATGGGCAGGCGGCAAAAAGTGGAGCTACCCTCAAAGCAATGCCGTCATTGTGGTTGATGCCAAGAATGACGCTACGGTGGCCGATGTGCGCCGCGTAAGAGATTGGGCTCGTTATGCTGTCGCACAGCTCAGAAACGAGCTCTCACTGGAACAGATAAATGTTCAATACTTCTACCTGTGCGAGCACGACTGCAACCTCATTGAGCGTGCCGTGCCTACGCAGGTTATCCTCACGCAGAATGCACAGAAGATACTCGACCTATCGCCCGAGACCGATGTGATTTACTCCTATGCCGACCAACAGCCAAGGTTTATGGGTAAGCAAGGCCTGAAGGCACAGCAAGCATTCGATGAGTGGATGAGGAGCCAGGATGCTTATAAAGAATTGTTAAAAGAGCTGCCAAAGAGTGTTTGCAAAGTCAGACTTGTTATCGAGAAGGATGGCTCGTTGCACGCTGTGTCTCACCTTGATAGAGAATTGGATGGTAAGCCTCGTAAGATGTATTTAAGTGACGTAAGTGGTGTCACTATGGATTGGATGCCTGACATAATGGAGAACATCTGCGCCGCATCGCCCAGGTGGAAGCCTGCAAAGCATAACGGCAAGCCTGTGCGTATGGAGTTTACCATGTATATGCAACGTAGAACAATTCTCCTCAGAGGGTGGAACTCGGACACTCATGCACAAGTCAAGAGTGCGCCACGAGGTGTTGTTGTAAACCCCAAGCAGACAACTTTAGGCGACATTAAGATTACCAAGATAACCTTTACCGACCATCAGACGGTGGTTGATTTCAACCTTTGGGGACCTCCTTCATATTGGGCGCGCATACAGAGCAATGCGGTGCTTACTACGGGTAACAGAACATATCCCATTCTCGATGCCATAGGTACAGATATAAATGTCAAGTATTGGATTCCCAAGTCGGGCACGGGCATGTTCCAGCTCATATTCCCTCCGATAGAGTGCAAGGTGGACAAACTCGCTTTCCACGAGAGTAGCTGGAGTATAGAGGATATCGACCTGAGCGAACTGACCTCACAGACGCAAGGCGGCGAGAATATTCCTGCGGGATATAAATGATGTGCTATCTTACGATTTGCGGATTTTTATCAATCACCGCTCCTTCGTAATGGCGGGGTTACATTCTCAATTTTAGTGTGAAACCTACTTCACCCTTATGATGTTTATGCCGTCACGCAGGGGCAGGATAACACTCTCTACCCTATCGTCCTCCACAACCATGCGGTTGAACTCAATGAGTGCCTGGGTGTGGAGGTCGTTGTGTGCCACGGGCTGCACCACCTTGCCGTACCATAGTATGTTGTCGGCCAAAAGCACCGAGCCGCTATGTACCAAACCCTTGTCCATGAGCATATTATAGTAGGCGGGATACTCGCGCTTGTCGCCATCGATGAACACCATGTCGAACTGCTTGCCCAGCTGTGGGGCAATCTCCAACGCCGAGCCTATGTGGTGGCGAATCTTGCCGCCGTGCTGGGAGCGTGCGAAGAACGACTGCGCAATAGGTTCCAGCTCGTCATCCACCTCGCAGGTGTCTATCACACCACCCTCCTCCAGACCTGCCGCCATGCACAGGGCCGAGTAACCCGTGAAAGTGCCAATCTCAAGTATATTCCTGGGGCGGAACATCTTGACCAGCAGCTCCAGCAACTTGCCCTGGATGTGTCCCGAAATCATGCGTGGGTTTATCACCTGAAGGTGTGTCTGGCGGTCAAGCTCATGCAGCAGAGCATCCTCGGGTGAGGAGTTGTCATGAATATATTTTTCAAGTAGGTCCATAGTCTATTGATATATAAGTGTTGATGTGCGGGCGAATATCTCCTCGGCAACCTCCATAATCTGTTCGGCGGTGACGGCCGACACCTTGCGGTAAACCTCCTCCAGCGTGTCTATCTCGTCGTGCAGCAGGAAACTCTTGCCTGCGCCGAGCATGTAACCCTCGTTGTTCTCCATCGATATGGCCATCTGTGCCAGAAACTGACGCTTGGTCATGGCCATGCGGCGTGAGGAGAGAGCCGTAGAACGCAGCTCACGCAACTCCTTGTCGATGAGTTCACGGCAGTAATCGACGTTGTGATGCTCCGACGAGAAGTATATAGCCACCATTCCGCAGTCGTTGTAGGGGGTGTAGTTGGCCTCGATGTTGTACGACAGGCCGTTCTTCTCGCGCAGCAGTATGTTCAGGCGTGAGTTTGCCGAGGGGCCGCCCAAAATGTTTATCAGCAGCGAGAGTGGCAGTCGCTTGTCGGCATTTATGTCGTAGGCACGTGCGCCCACAATGCAGTGTGTCTGGTGCGTGTGTTTGTTTATCTGCTTCTCAAAAGGTTCCACATCGGCGGGACGCACCCTCTTGTAACCTCGTTGGCTTGCCTGCTTTATGCCGAAGTAACGCTCGGCGACACTCTGCACGCTGCGCAGCGAGAAGTTGCCAATGGTCGAAAAAACCATCTGGTCGGTGGTGTGCGTACGCTCCACAAACCTCCGTATCGCATCGCCATCGTGACGCATCAGCGCAGCCTTCGTGCCCAGGATGTTGTGCCCCAGCTCGGAGCCTGCGAAAATCATATCCTCGAAACTGTCGAAAATCATGTCGGCAGGCGAATCCTTGTAGGTGTTTATCTCATCCACAATCACCTCGCGCTCCTTCTGCAACTCACGCTCGGGGAACGTGGAGTTGAAGGCCACATCGGCAATAAGCTCGGCGGCCTTTGAGAAGTCGCCCTTGAGCGTTGTGGCGTGAATCGTGGTGTCCTCCTTTGTGGTGTAGGCATTCAGTTCGCCTCCCAGATTCTCCAGACGGCAGTTCACCTGGTAGGCCTTGCGGTGTGTCGTGCCCTTGAATATGGCATGCTCGGTGAAGTGCGCCAAGCCATATTCCGACTTCAGCTCATCACGCGTGCCCGCATTCACCACCAGGGCGCAGTGGGCTATGCCCGACTTCACACGGCGATGTATGCCCTTTATGCCATTGGGCAGAGTATATGTCTCAAATTCCTTCACTTATTCCTTGTTATGTTCTTTCAAAAAAGCACCCGTATATCCTTTTGTGCAGTTCTCCAAATCCTGCGGTGTGCCTGCAAACACCACCTCGCCTCCGTTGTCACCCGCCTCGGGACCCAGGTCTATAATCCAGTCGGCGCACTTTATAACCTCCATGTTATGCTCCACGATAACAATCGTGTGGCCATTCTCTATCAGAGCGTTGAAAGCCTTGAGCAGGCGGCGTATGTCGTGGAAGTGCAGTCCCGTTGTGGGCTCGTCAAAGATAAACATCACGGGGCGTGACGTGTTCTCCTTTTGCAGGAACGAAGCCAGCTTCACTCGCTGACTCTCGCCACCCGACAATGTCGAGGACGACTGACCCAGGCGTACATATCCGAGACCTACGTCCTGAAGTGGTTGCAGACGCTCCACGATGCGGCGACAGGTGGAGTTGTCCGCATCGTCTTTGAAAAATTCGATGGCATCATCAACACTCATCTCCAACACATCATAGATGCTCTTTTCACGATACCTGATGTCGAGCACCTCATCCTTGAATCGTTTGCCGTGGCACGCCTCACACACCAGCTCAACATCGGCCATGAACTGCATGCTGACCTTTATAACTCCCTCGCCCTGACACTCCTCGCATCGGCCACCTGCCACGTTGAACGAGAAGGATGCTGCCGTAAGTCCTGTGTGTACTGCTTGTGGTTGGTCGGCAAACAGACGTCTTATCTCGTCATAAGCCTTGAGGTATGTCACCGGATTTGAACGTGAGGATTTTCCTATCGGATTCTGATCTACAATCTCCACCGAGCCCAGCAGTCTGATGTCACCTTCCAGAGCCTGATGTTCGCCCGGCTTTAATCCCGTCTCGGCAAGTTCGCGGCGCAGGGCAGGATACAGAATACCTTTGGCCAGAGATGACTTTCCGCTGCCACTCACACCCGTGATGCAGGTCATAACGCCCAGAGGAATCTGCACATCGATATTCTTGAGGTTATGCTCTCGTGCCCCCTTTATGGTTATGGAATTGCTCCACCCGCGAGGCGTTGCGGGCATCTCAATTTTGCGGCGGCGGGTGATGTAGTCTGCCGTGAGGCTATTCTCAGCACTCACCAAATCCTTGTATGCTCCATTAAAGACTATCTCGCCACCCATCTCGCCCGCACGTGGGCCCACATCCACTATGTGGTCGGCAGCACGTATAATCTCCTCCTCGTGCTCCACCACTATAACCGTATTGCCCAAGTCGCGCAACTGCTTCAGGGTCTTTCTCAGTCGGTGGGTATCGCGGGGGTGCAGACCTATGCTCGGCTCATCCAATATGTAGAGCGAGCCCACAAGGCTGCTGCCGAGTGATGTTGATAGGTTTATGCGCTGGCTCTCACCTCCCGACAGCGTGGACGACAAGCGGTCGAGAGTAAGGTATCCCAAGCCCACGTCAGAGAGATATGTCAGGCGGTTCTCTATCTCGGTAAGTATGCGGCGTGCGGTCTTCTCATCGTGCGCATCGAGTTGCAGTGCAGCGAAAAAGTCACGCAGCGCATCAACATTCAGGCTGACCAGCTCGGCTATGTTCTTTCCTCCGACTCTCACATACAGAGCCTCCTTACGCAAGCGGCTGCCACCACATTCAGGACATGTTGTCTTGCCCGTGTAGCGAGCCTTCATCACGCGGAACTGCACCTTGCGACGCTCGCTGTCGATGTACTTGAAAAAGTCGTTCAACCCGTGGAAATACTCATTTCCGCGCCATAGCAACAGCTTCTGCTCGGCCGTGAGCGAGTAGTAAGGCTCATGTATCGGGAAGTCGAAAAGATAAGCCGTGTTGATGAGTTGCTCCTTCCACTTCTTCATCGTGGCGCCACGCCAGCATGCCACAGCATCATCGTATATTGTCTTGCTCTTGTCGGGGATGACCAAATCTTCGTCAATGCCCACAATCTTGCCATAACCCTCACACGTGGGGCATGCTCCCAACGGATTGTTGAAGCTGAAAAGATGCTCGGTGGGCTGCTCAAACTCAATGCCGTCAGCCTCGAACCGTGATGAGAATGTTTTGCTCTCGCCATCACCTATCATCACCTCGCACACATCATCCCCATAGCTGTACGCGCGTGCCACAGAGTCACGCAGACGCAACATCGTGTCGTCATCGTCGGATATGCGCAGGCGGTCAATCACCACCCTCAAATCTTCAGCTCGGGTGTCGGCCTCAATCATAGGCATAAACTCCTCAAATGTGAGGGTCTTGCCCTTGCTCCACACTCTCATAAAGCCGTCGCTCATGAGTTGCAGCAGCTTCTCAATCAGTCCCTCTCCCTTCTTCAGCAGAATAGGCGATGTTATGACTACCCTCTCGCCTAATCCACATTCAAGAATGTAATCCACCACATCGTCCACACTGCTACACACCACTTCGTTGCCCGATATGGGTGATATGGTACGACCTATGCGCGCGAAGAGCAGCTTCATGTAGTCGTATATCTCGGTTGAGGTGCCCACCGTAGAGCGTGGGTTGCGTGTATTGACCTTCTGCTCGATGGCTATGGCAGGTGCAATGCCCGAAATCAAATCTACATCGGGCTTGGTTATACGCCCCAAAAATTGGCGTGCGTATGCCGACAAACTCTCCACATAGCGTCGCTGACCCTCGGCAAAGATGGTGTCGAACGCGAGGGTCGATTTTCCCGAACCCGAAAGGCCGGTCACTACGGTGAGTGTGTTGTGTGGAATCTCAAGGCTCACACTCTTCAGATTGTGAACCCTTGCTCCCTTGATGTATATTTTCTTCTCGTGTGACATTATTCCAAAACTTCAACCGTTGCACCTTCCACTTTGCCAAGTCTGCCAAGTAATATATCGGCCTTGCTCAGGCGCATTGCCAGCGTCATCGAACACAGGTTGTCGAATATCTGCTCCTCAATCAGAGGCTGTTCCTCCTTGATGATGCGCATCACGTCGTTCATCGAGATATATGAAAAGTCAATCCTTATGCGCTTGTCCACCGTGCGCTCGACAATCTTCGCCTCGTCAAGCACCGCGGCTGCCGACTCCTTGTAGGCGGCAATCAATCCCGGAACGCCCAACTTTGTACCTCCGAAGTAGCGCACCACCACTATCAGGCAATTTGTCACCTCGCGCGAGAGCAGCTGCCCGAGTATGGGCTTGCCGGCTGTGCTTGAGGGCTCTCCGTCGTCGTTGGCTCTGAACTTCTCACCAAAGGGGCCCAGTCGCCATGCGTAGCAATGGTGTGTGGCGTCGTAATATCGTTTGCGCAGAGGCTCCAGGCAGGCGGCAATCTCCTCCTCGCTCTCCACATGATAGGCGTAGCAGAGGAACTTGCTGCTCTTCTCCTTGAAGATTGCCTCGGCCTCGCCATCAATGGTCAAATAACTGTCTTTAATCTGCTCCACTGCGCTGCTGTGTTGTTATCGAACCTTGGTGAATAGTCTGTTCCAGCGTATGTTCGCCGGGAAGCTCTTGTTCGCATCGAGCGAGAGCCATATGAATGATGCCTTGCCCACGATGTGGTCCTCGGGAACAAAACCCCAGTAACGTGAGTCGGCCGAGTTGTGACGGTTGTCGCCCATCATCCAGTAGTAATCCATCTTGAATGTGTATGACGATGCCTTCTCGCCGTTGATGTATATCTCGCCCTCCTTGACTTCAAGGTCGTTATCCTCATAAACATCTATAATGCGCTCATACAGAGGCAAATTATCAACGCTCAGCTCCACGGTGGCACCCTTCTGCGGAATGGTCAGCGGGCCGAAGTTGTCGGCTGTCCATGGGTAGTTTGCGCTGTGAGGGAAGCTCTGCTCCTGCACTGTGTAACGCTCCACGCTGATTACATTGTCCATCTTCATCAACTGCTCGACCATTGAGTCGGTCAGGGGCGAGAAGTAATGCGTACCACTGCCCGACATCTCGGTGATACCTAACTTCTCAACCGTGTATGCGCTCAGGGGTTGCGAGGTGTGTATTGAGTAGCAATACTGCTTCTGGTCGATATTCTCCTCGGGTTTGCCATTGACTATCAGCTCGCCATCCACTATCTGAATCTGGTCGCCCGGCAGAGCCACGCAACGCTTGATGTAGTTCTCGCGCTTATCCACAGGTCGGCTTATGATTGTGTAGTCGCTCTCCAGCTCCTCGCGACCACGCTTTGTGCCATATTGGGCCTGGTATTCACGCAGCACATCATAATATGTGACTGCCTGATTCTCCAGCAACACTGTGTCACCTGCGGGGAAGTTGAAAACCACAACATCCTGACGCTCGATATCTCGCAATCCCTTCAGTCGCTTGTAAGGCAGCTTTATAATCTCGCTGAACGACTTTTTGGTCTGCGACAGAGGCATGGTGTGATGCACGAATGGGAATGAAACGGGTGTGTTGGGCATCTGTGGGCCATAGGTTAGCTTGCTCACATAGAGGTAATCACCCACCAGCAAGGTCTTTTCCATTGATGATGAGGGAATTACATACATTTGGAAGAAGAAGATGTGAATGAGCGATGCCACCACCGTAGCAAACACAATGGCGTTTACCCACTCGTAAATGTTGCGGTAGAGTGCGCTCTGCTCACATAGCTTTTCGTTCTTGCTCCACACATAGCGGTAGAAGTACTTTGAGATGTAGATGTCGTAAATCACCACAATACCGATTATCATCCACCAATATCCGGCCCACACCACAAACCACAATACATACAGTATTGTCGCCAGCGTGAATCCAACCCACTTGTTTGCAAAAAATGCTTTTATCTTATCCATATTCAAAAGTTTACGCTTGTCTTATCAGGCTAAAACATGTCATCCATGGTAAAAACGCCCTTCTTGCCACAAAGGAACTCGGCCGCCACCACAGCTCCCAGGGCCAGCGTGCGGCGGTTCTTGATTGAGTGGCGAATCTCCAACACATCATCCTCCGAGGTGTATGTCACGCTATGCTCGCCCGGATTCATGCCTATGCGGAACGACTCTATGCCTATGAGTGAAGGGTCCTCTGTTGGCTCATTCACCCATCCTGTCTTGCTGTCAAGGCGCGCTATGGCATCCTCGGCAAGGGTTACGGCGGTACCGCTCGGTGAGTCCTTCTTCTCGGTGTGATGTGTCTCGCTCATTGTGAGCTTGTATCCCGAGAAGTTGTTCATGAGTCGTGCCAATTCGCGATTCAGGCGGAACATCAGGTTTACACCAAGCGAGTAGTTCGATGCGTAGAACATGGCGCCACCCTTCTGGTTGCAGAGCCCTTGCAGCTCCTCAAGGCGAGAGGTCCATCCTGTGGTACCGCTCACTACTGCCGTACCACACTCCAGACATGTGCGAATGTTGTCATATGCTGTTGAGGGTGTTGTGAACTCAATCGCCACATCCACACCTGCCAGATTCTCGGCATTGAGGTCCGAGGCGTTGTTAATGTCTATAATAAGTGCTACTTCGTGACCGCGCGAGAGAAGGATTTTCTCAATTTCGTGTCCCATCTCGCCGTAGCCGATAATTGCTGCTTTCATAATTTTAGAATGTTTTATACGCTACCATAGGTAGCGCAGATTAATATCCCACAAAGATACAAATAAATCTGTAGAGAAAAAATAATTGCTCCAATATGTGATAATAAAAAACGAAGCGCCTCTTCAGGTATAATAATTTTCATTATCTTTGCGAGGAGAGGAATGATTAAAACAGTTATCATGAAACAAGTGTTATTTATATTGGCATCTATGGTCATGTTGGCAAGTCCCGTTATGGCGCAGAGTGCCAAGCAGAAAGGTTATGTCGTTGTGACCGACTATGTTAAGGCAAACGGGAAAAAGGATGTGAGCGACATCATTCAGAAGATTATTGACGAAAACCCCAACCGCACAATATATTTTCCCGATGGCGTATATATGATTTCAAAGCCCATCTGCACCCCTGCCGACCCAAAGAAGAGTGTGTCGCTGGAACTATCCAACTACGCCATAATCCGAGCCGTGGAGGGCTGGGCGCATGATGAGGCCATGATTCGTATGGGTGGTAAGGACCCATTCAATGATATTGGTACACCAGGCAGTAACTACTACTTCTCTGGAGGCATTGTCGATGGCAATGGCGTAGCCAAAGGCATTTCCATCGACAGCGGTCGCGAGACAGTCATCCGTAACACTTCAATCAAGCGTGTCCTGCTGGGGCTTCATATTAAGAATGGTGCGAACAGTGGTTCCGCAGACGCCGACATCCATAGCGTGAACATCGTATGTAACAACTCTCCCCAATCTGTTGGTCTATTAATCGAGGGGCATGATAACACCTTCACAAATATGCGTATCGGCGGGTGTTACATTGGTGTTATTCTTCGTGGTGGTGGTAACATGTTGCGTAATATCCACCTGTTGTATTATGGTAAAAATGATGCGTATCACACAAGTATAGGTTTCCTTGATGAGAGTTCTGTAAATTACTACGACTTCTGTTATAGTGATGAGTTTGCAACGGCATTCCAGAGTACGGGAGGAAGAAGCCTTTACAACAACTGCTTCGCCTATTGGTACTCGAAACGTGGCGAGAAGCATACGGCATTCCGCTCGACGGGTGCATTCAATGCTGAAGTGATTAACCTTAATGTGGGCTTTGGCGACAATAACGCAACCAAAGAGAATCGTATCTTGGAGGTTGCCAAGTCTGGTGGTCAGGGTATGTTCTTCAACCTGCATGTTGGCAATGAGAATATCGTGACAAACAACGCTCACCTTCCATATATGCGATAGCAATGGCTCGTTATTTTATTACTCTCTCATACGATGGCGCAGCCTATTGCGGCTGGCAGCGACAGCCCGATGCTCCAACTGTTCAGCAGACGGTTGAGAAGGCGCTCTCTACCCTTTTGCGTTGCTCGGTTGAGGTTGTGGGCGCAGGTCGCACCGACACGGGCGTGAATGCTTCGAAGTATGTTGCTCACTTCGATGTCGATACCCCTATTGCCGACTGTCGTCAGCTGGTTTATAAACTCAATTTGGTTCTGCCGCATGACATTGCCGTGCAGCGTGTGAGGCGTGTTAAGGATGATGCTCATGCTCGTTTTGATGCCATTGAGAGGGAGTACACCTATTACATCTCGCAGCGAAAAAATCCATTCCGCCGCTACTCGGCGTGGCAATATTATGTTGATTTGGATTTAGATGCCATGAATTTGGCGGCAAATAACTTGCTGGAATGGAATGATTTTACTACATTTGCTAAGCTCAATTCAAACAATAAGACCAACATATGCCATGTTGTGCGTGCTGAGTGGCGCAGGGCGGAGGATGATTCCGATTTGCTTGTGTTCACAATTCGTGCCGACCGCTTTCTGCGCAATATGATACGTGCCATTGTGGGAACGCTTGTGGATGTTGGTCGAGGACGTTACTCGGTTGAGGATTTTGAGCGCATACTTCACAGTTGCGACCTTTCCCTCTCCAGCGCAGGCGCACCTGCCGTGGGGCTGTTTCTCAGCGATGTGGAGTACGACGAGAGTGTGTATTTGGAATAAAACAATTGTTAAACTTAAATAAAGAGAATTATGTTAGTGACTTTGATTTGTTATGCCATTCAGATTATCTTGGCAGTGACTGTATTCAAGAGAAAAGACCTCGACTTGGTAGGTAAGTTGATAGCAATCCTTATCATTGTTTTGCCTCCTTACATGTTGGGTGCTGCGTTCTATTACTTCTATGCAAGCGATAAGCTCCCACAGTGGTTGAAGAAGTAATTTAAGCATTAAACAATAAATCCTCGAAGGTTTTGCTTTCGAGGATTTATTGTTTTTGGGTATTGGTTTAGATTAGAAGTTAAAACCAACTGTCAATGAGGTAACGCCAATTTTACCCACAAAGTCAGCATCAGAATAGTTGAAGATTTTTGAGAAGTCGGATGTGTAACCTACTCCCAAGTATAAACTTTTATAGTTAAAACCAACGCCAAAGTTAATACCGGCCTGGAAACGCTTAGCTGTTACTTTATCAGTATCATACCAATCTTCCATATCTGATTTGCTGAAGATATTGACAGATTCCTCTTCTCCCTCTCCACTTATCTTATATGAACCGGCTATGTTTACGCGGAAATTAAGACCTAAATAAGGAGTGAGGGCGCAATCGTTAAATTGTAATTTAAGAGCCAAGTTTACAGGAACATTTACCGAATACATATTCATGCCCCATTCTATGTCATACTCATCTTCGTAATAATCATCCTCGTATGAGTCTGTTTCCTTACCGAAGCTGTACTGGAAATTAGCACCATACTCAAGAAAGAGTGGAAATTGGCTCGAGAGGCTTGATGCGTGCAAATAACCAACAGATAAACTTGAAGACATAGGGAACTCTTCCTCATAATCACTATCGTCCCACTTGATTTTTGTTGGGTTGTAACCTACATAAAAACGATTGTAATCATCGGTACTCATTTGACCAAAGAAATTGCCTGAAGATGCTGTGTTTCTGGCATTTCCACTACCAGAGCTTACGAACTGAGCCGATGCAGTTGTTGCTACCAAGCAAGCAACCATCAAAAAGAAAAGTTTTTTCATAATTAGTTTGTGTTTAGTAAATAATAGAGTTTATTTGAAGAATTATCTTATGCGTTCGTAGTATTCTATATATTCTCCGTTGTCGTCATCATCCCATAATAAAATCAATTCATCATTTTTAAGAGATTTGATTTCAGCTCGTGAATAGCCGTCATCAAATTCCATTTTAATATACAATTCTGAACCTTTTATTTTCCAATCAAAGTATGCACGATCATCTTCTCCGTAATCATCGCCTTCATCTTCGTAGGCATATCCAGAGCCGTTGGACTTAAAAGTAATAGTAAATTCACCTTCATCGTAATACTCATAATCGCCGTCATACCAATCTTTGTAAAGACCCCAAGTGCCGACAATTTTGCTGTTGTAATCACCTTTGTTGTTGTCGTCATTATTGTCTGTACATCCTGTAAAGTTGATGCACAACATGGCGGTAAATAGAAAAAAGAAAAACTTTTTCATAATAAATTTTGCTTAATTAAGGTTAATAGTATTGAAATGATATTCTCCAAATGTTAGCCACAGCCTCGGCGTTACCGCGCTGTGAAATAAAATAAATGTGGTTGCCGTCGCGGCTCCATGTGGGGCTTAAATCGTCAGCTGCGTGGTATGTAACCTGCATCAAACCTGAACCATCTTTTTTGCATACATATATATCGGTATTGCGATAAATCAACTTGCCGCTTTTAATAACTGACTCGCCTGTGAATAGAATCCACTCGCCATCAGGTGAAACCACGGGCGTAGTAAAACTGCGCTCAGGGTCCGATACGATACACTCTTCAACACCTGTTGCGTAGTTGATTCGCCAAATTTCGCTGCGGTTGTTGCTACCCATGCGAGCGCACAAGAAACTATTGTCATCGGTTGGGTATGGATTCATACCTGATGCGTAGCTTGAAATATAATTATTCTCGGTGTTATAACTCCAAATGCTTGTGCCGTTATTTTCCATGCGAGCAAATAGTATCTGCTGCATGTCGGGAGTATAAACTGGAGAATAGTCGGAATTTGCGGATGTTATCTGGCGACATACATAACCTACATTAGCATCGGTAATGAAAATGTGCTGGCTTTTACCTCGATTTTCAGAGAAGCAAATCTGCTTACCATCAGGGGAATAGGCAAAATCCAACACACTTTGGCGATTAGTGCGTTGTGTAGCTCCGCCTTGTTTGCCTAACTCCTTGATGAATATGTTGCTTGTATTGTTGCGTTGAGAAAGGTAAGCGATAAACTTGCCGTCAATAGAGACGTCTATAATCTTATTTGAAAACCAATTTAATGAATTGGCCGTACGCTTGACAATTGGCATACATACATAATCGTTGGAGGATGTCATTTGAGTCATGTCAAGACCACTCTCTTCGGGGACGAATACAACCGAATAATCCACCGACTGAGCGTATGATGTCAGTGAACAACATCCAATAATGAGGGATGTCAGAATAATGCTTCGTATGTTCATAAACAATTATTTGCACCATCGGACCTCATGTAATGGTAGATTATTGTAAAAAAAGAAAGTGTGAGGCCAGATTTCGTTTATTAACAAGAAGGCTCTGACAAAACCTGACCAAAATAAACGATGCAATACCCCACACTCGAATAGTATGAGTATTACATCGAAGAGATGAATATCATTACTAAACAAGAAATGAGTGTTGTTCGTTGTCCGTTGGTCTTTGAAAACTGTCAGATTTTCTTGTTTGGACAAAAGCGAAAAACACTTTCGTAAAATATGTCTGCTTAATAGTAATAAGCTATTTAGCATCACAAATCTACGAAAAGTTTTCTAAATGAACAACACTCTGTGAGGATATTGCACTAAAAAGTAGAAAAAATACGATAAGAGTTTGACTTGTAAGCCAAACTCTTATCGTATTTTCATTATACTATATTACAAATGTATTGCTGCGCCCATGGCAGCCTCGGCGGCCTCCATCACTCCCTCGTGCATTGTGGGGTGTGAGTGGATTGTGCGTGCAAGGGTGTGTGCCGTAGCACCAAGATGCTTTGCCAGCGTAGGCTCGCCGAGCATCTCCGTTACGCTTGCGCCCACCAAGTGCGCTCCTATAAGCTTATCCTCAGCATCGAAGATGAGCTTCACAAAGCCATCGCGGTCACCCGCAGCCGTAGCCTTGCCCGATGCCGTGAATGGGAAGCGGCCCACCTTATACTCTATGCCCGCCTTTTGCACCTGCTGCTCGGTCATACCCACCGATGCCACCTCGGGCGATGTGAATACGCATGAAGGTATTGTTGAGTAATCTACCGCCTCAGGACTCATGCTGCAGATATGCTCCACGCAGTGGATGGCCTCGGCAGAAGCCACATGTGCAAGTGCAGGCGTTGCTATGATGTCGCCAATGGCATAGACTCCCTTTGCCGCAGTCTGATAATGCTCATCCACCTGAATCTTGTCGCGCTCAACGGTGATGCCCAACTCCTCCAGACCTATGTTCTCGATGTTTGATTTGATGCCCACGGCCGACAGAACAACCTCTGCCGAGAGTGTCTCTGCGCCCTTCTTGCCCTCAATCTCAACCTGGCATAATCCATCCCCGTCAATGGTCACATTCTTAACCGTGGTAGATGTCATTACCGTAGCTCGCAACTTCCTGAAACTACGCTCCATAGCCTTTGCCACCTCTTCATCTTCAAGAGGCATTATCTGTGGCATGTACTCAATGAGCGTGACCTTCACGCCGAGTGTTGCATACAGGCAAGCGAACTCGCTGCCGATGGCTCCCGTGCCCACGACAATCATTGATTGAGGGAGTTTGGGTAGTGTGAGAGCCTGCTTGGATGAGATAACCTTCTCGCCGTCGATAGGCATGAATGGCATCTCGCGTGGACGTGAGCCTGTTGCAAGGATAATGTTCTCGGCTTCGTACATGGTGCCGTCCACATCTACCCTGCCCTCGCCCGCCAAGCGGCCAAATCCTTGCAGGATGTCGATGTTGTTCTTCTTCATCAGGAATGCCACACCCTTGCTCATGGTCTCGGCCACGGTGCGTGAGCGAGAGACAATCTTCTCGAAGTCGGGCTTTATCTCACCCTCCACTGCAACTCCGTAGTGTGCTGCATTTTTGCAATATGAAAATACCTGTGCGCTCTTCAGCAGCGCTTTTGTGGGTATGCAGCCCCAATTGAGGCATACGCCACCCAGTTCAGCCTTCTCAACAATGGCCACCTTCTTGCCAAGTTGTGAGGCGCGGATGGCAGCTACATAGCCGCCTGGTCCGCTACCTATTACTATAATGTCGTATTTCATGGTTTTAAGGTCTTGTTCTTGGTTGTTATTTTACCTCCAAAATCTTGCCGTGGTCAGCAGCTACCGCACGCTTCCACTTCTCGGTGTAGCCAGGCTGCTCAATCTCACCAGGGATGTCCTTGCCGTTGCCGTTGTCCATAAAGCCGTTCTCATCCTCGCCCTTTACGTTACCGTCTATGTACTTCACCATAAGGTACTTATCGAGGTTTGCCCAAATGTCGAAGAGCGACTGTGCGGTGCTTGTTGAGAACTCGGTTGCAATCTTTGCCTGCTTCTTTGCATTAGGTGTGTTGGCAAGAGCTGCATCCATATCCTCCACCAAGTCAAATGCCTTATTCTCCCACTCGTCAATAAACTCGCGTACTTTCTTGCCGATAAGGTCGTAGCGCAGGTAAGCAAACTGTGTTACGCGGTTGGTAATCCAGAACATCGAAGTGTCAGAATACTTCAGCATTGTACCATTACCCTCACGCAAGCACTCAGGAGCCTCTGTTGTATTTACATAAATAGGTGTAAGTGGTGATGTCGCTGCATCATCTGTGCCAAACCACAAAATGCTGGTCTGGTCCTGACGAGCCTGACCTACCATCCAGAACCCAGTCTGCTGTGTAGCAATAGCACGCTCGTTTACATAAGTCTTGCCATCCACCTCGAAGTTCATAGGACGCCAGCGGTAAGGAAGCGCGTGACCGCCAGCACCGATGTCTGTTGTCATATCAAGTGGAGTACCCTCGTAGTGGTCACGCATAGCGTCGAACACCTGCTTTGGCGAGAGCTTGTGAGTAGGCTTCACCCAAAGAGGAAGACGGTTTGTAGGGTTGTGACCCATAGCGTAGTCGAGGTACTGATCCATACCATCGGCGAACATTCTGAAGAAGCTCCAGATACGAGCGTCGCAACCACGCATTGCGCTGAAATCCAGCGGAGCGTAAGCGTCAGCGAATGAGAACTCCTCATCCTTGCCGTTGAAATAACCCTTCTCGCGTGCCAGTGAGATTACATCCTCTGCATAGAGTGTATTCTCTGGGTCGTTGAGTGGGAATGTGGTGATACGAGCCTGGTTTGCGTGACCGCTGAT
>JAFOHD010000099.1 GCA_017421945.1 Alistipes sp.
TGGTCATATAACTGTGATACTTGATGTCATTCAACTCATCAGCGGAAGGATTCTCCGACGGATAATTTGGAATAAAAGAGTCTTCACCAGTAAGCAAAGCCACCACCTCTGTGCCTGTCTCATCTGCTTCCCAATTGAAAATAAGGTTTCCCTTGCCATTAGGGTCAGACCACACGGCACGTGTTGCCGCTTTGCCGGCATCGTCATCGGCGGTGCTGAAGGTAAGCTGCTCGTAGGCTTTCTGCGGCACGTCGGGCACATCGGGCACAAGGGGCTCCTGGTCTTGGTGGCAGGCGGTGAAGGTGAGGGCGGCTGCGAGGAGCAAGATGCCACAGCGGCGTGCCGAGTACGGGGATTGCAAATCCCCACCTCCTGTCCGGCGGATTGCAAATCTACCGTAGCTGTCAGAGGAACAGCTCTTTTTGAATTGTTTGTTTTGTCTGTTCATGTGGTTGGTGTATTGTTTACATGAATAATTTATTTATGGTTATTTGCGGGCTATTTATCGTAATTGGTGTTAATCAATCCGTCATCGCGGTGTTTTCGTTAGTTTAGTAATAAAACTCCGTGTCATCGCTGTCAGGGCCATAGCCGCTAAAGGAACCAGCCAATATCTGGGCAGCCTCAATCTCCTGCACTTCACACCGTGGAGCTACATAGGGTAGTCGGTTGTTGTCTGTCTGTGTCATCTTGTTGTGAGTTTATTGGTTTTTAATCTTCGTTTTATTAATTTGAGGGCGAAATTAGGGGCCAATTCTGAAAACATTCTGAAAAATTCACCATTTTCACCATTTTTTTTTGTTTTTCACTGAGTTTTTTCATTGTCTCACGCTGCAGACTTTCGTCTACTCTTTTTTTTCTCTCCCACTGAGAACATTGATTATCACTGACCATTTTCTGTGGACATCCGTGTCATTCGCGGGCTATACGTATTTTCGGCATCAAAAGTATACTAAAAATTTCAGAAAAATCATAACTTTGCCAAAAATCTTTATAACGACTTTCATATAGCCACTAACGATTATTAATTTTGAGTATGGTTATATGATTAATACTTAACAAGTTAAGACATGCCAAAACCGATAAAAATAGTGCGATGGAAAGGTGCAGCACAGATGGCCAGCCGCATGAATGGACACGAAACAGGCTTCGCACATATCAAGATAGTGCAAGGACAGCGCTACCACAATGCCTCGGCAAAGCACTACTATATACTGGCCGTGAAGTACGGAGCCATACAGCTCACCACCCGACTATACAAGAACAAGGTCATCGGAGGATATACCATGGCCCTCGCCCCCAAGAGCGGCGTGCTCGAGTTTACCGCCTTAGAGGATGCCGAGGTCATCCTATTTGCCTTCACCACCACCATCATACGCACCGACAAAGAGATGCTCGACTACTTCTGCACCCATGCGGCCAAGAAGAGCTACGAGTTTAACACCCTATCGATAGGCAAGGCCATGGGTGACCTACTGGACCTCATACTGACGCAGATACACGAACGCAAGTTGCGCAACAGCGGCATATGCCACGTGTGGAACACCTACTTCTTCCACGTCATGGCGGCTTACTACACCAAGGACGAGATAACGGATTTTATGCGCCCCATCCTCTCGGGAGGGGCCGACTTCGAGGCATTCATCGAAAACAACTACCTCGAAGCACGGGGCAACGTGACCCGGCTCATCGCCCTCTCGGGACTATCTGCCGTGACCTTCACCAACAAGTTCATAGCCATCTACGGCATGCGCCCCAAGCAGTGGCTCGACGAGCAGCTGAAGACTGCCATCATAGACATGGCACGCGATGAGGGCACAACACCTACGCTCATTGCCAAGGAGCTGGACATGCCACCCCAACGGCTCAACGACTTCACCCACCGCGTATGGAGCATGCCTGCCGGCGAAGCCGTGCGCCGAGCAAGAGAGGGCGAGCTGTCCGTATGAGAGATGAGGGGGGGGGATGTGCCTACGAAGAAAAAATCCAGCGAGCGGGATATCCCGCTCGCTGGAACGATACAAGTGAATAAAGTATCAGAATGTCCACTTTGCGCCGAAAGCAGGACAAACGCTGAAGCCGTCAGAACCGCCAAAGTTGTTTGATAACTCAATCTCACCACCTACGCTAAGAGGGATATTATCCCATCCGTTGATTTTGTTGAGGTTTACCCAGAGCTGAGGTTCGCTCAAGAAGATGTTTGTCTTTCCTTCGCGCCAGAAGTCAGCAAAACCGCTGAATGAGCACCAACCATTGGCAAAGTTGATACCCCATACGCCCGTGAGCTGGAAGCCGTGGGGTTGCTCCTTGGGGAGGAGACCATCGAGGATTATTGTGCCAGGCATAGCCTTATACATTGCTGAGAGTGACCATGTCTTTGAGAAGTCGTCGGAATGTCCTGAGTAGGTGAGACCTGCGAGCCAAGCATTGTTGAATGAGTAGGCACCTGCCAATCCGCCGTTGAACTCGGCATGTACGGACAGCCAGTCCCACTCGGTATCTTGCCAGAAGCAGAATTCGCGTGCGATCTCCACGTAAGCACCTACGGCCTTGGGCGAGTAGTCCATATCTACAAAGTAGAAGGTACTACCAAAGGCATCGGGGCGGAACATCTCGAGAGTTGTAGTTACGCAGCCACGTTCTGTATCGTTAAGTACTTGTAAGTTTTGCGCTTCAACCTTAGAAGCGAAGTTTGCCACGAGAGCAACAAACAAAAGGACAATCGCATTTCTTTTCATGGTGTTTGTGTGTGTTGAGGTTATAAAAAAAAGAGCTCAGGAGCTATTGTCTTGAGCTCCTGAGAAATCAATGTGTTATCTTCACCAAGTTGATATCGAAGATCAATGCCGAGTGGGCAGGTATCTCGGTTTGCTTCTTGCTGCCGTACCCCAGATCAGCGGGGATGTATACGCGCCACACATCGCCTGTGACCATCTGTTGCAGAGCAGTACTCCATCCAACGATTACTCCACCAACATTGAATTTGGCAGGCACATTAATGTCGGGGGCAAGCGCACCCTTATACGACTGATCGAATACATACCCGTCAGGATAACTTTCTGTAGGCATCAGACGACCACGATAGTTCACTGACACGGTATCGGTAAACAAGGGGTGCTGTGTACCTGTACCTTCGCTCTCGATGTGGCAGTATACGTAATTCTCGTTGCCCCACTCCTTGAGTTCGCCATTGACGTCCTCCTTATTGAGCTTGAAGGAGAGTAGTTTCAACCACTTACCATCGGCATTTACCTCAGCCACCTTAGCGATGGAGTCGATAAACTCGATGTTGCGTTCCTGCCAGTTGGCATATTCATCCACCTCGGCAGTCTCTTCACATGAGATGAAGAGACAACCGATAGTGGCGATACATATAAGAGATATCAGTTTGAGATATTTCATTACTTGAGGGTTTTGAGAGTACCAGTGATGCTCACCTTGTCAGCCAAGAGACCTACGAGGCTGTCGATGCTCACGCGCTCCTGCTCCATGGTGTCGCGGTTGCGCAAGGTCACGCAGTTGTCCTTCAAGGTGTCGTGGTCGATGGTGATACAGTAGGGGGTACCGATAGCATCTTGACGGCGATAGCGCTTGCCGATAGAGTCCTTCTCGTCGTACTGGCAGTTGAAGTGGAACTTCAGCATATCCTGGATCTCGCGAGCCTTCTCGGGCAGACCATCCTTCTTCACCAAAGGCATGATAGCGAGCTTCACGGGAGCGAGGGCTGCGGGGAGGCGCAGTACTACGCGGGTCTCACCATTCTCGAGCTTCTCCTCCTGGTATGAAGCGCACAGTACGCTGAGGAACATGCGGTCGACA
>JAFOHD010000100.1 GCA_017421945.1 Alistipes sp.
CTGAAATTTTGTAAGCCATAATTTTGTTTGTTTTATGTATGTTTAGTAAATCTTCTAATGCAAATATAACACTTTATTTGATAAATTCAAAGCCTGTGTAAGGTACAAGCACCTCGGGGATGCGGATACCCTCCGCGGTCTGGTTGTTCTCAAGCAGAGCTGCCACAATACGAGGCAATGCCAAAGAAGAACCGTTCAATGTATGTGCCAACTGTGTCTTTTTGTTGCTGTCGCGATAGCGAAGTTTCAGACGGTTTGCCTGGAACGACTCGAAGTTCGACACCGACGACACCTCCAGCCAACGCTTCTGCGCCTCGGAATAGACTTCAAAATCATATGTCAGAGCCGACGTGAACGACATATCACCACCACACAGACGCAAGATGCGGTATGGCAGGCCAAGCGAAGCCACAATCTTCTCGACGTGAGCCACCATGCCGTCCAACGCCTCGTAAGAGTTCTCGGGCAATGCCAGCTGCACAATCTCTACCTTATCGAACTGGTGCAGACGATTCAATCCGCGCACATCCTTACCATAAGAACCTGCCTCACGACGGAAACAAGGTGTATAGGCAGTCATCTTCACAGGGAAGTCCTTCTCGTCGAGGATTACATCACGGAAAATGTTTGTAACGGGTACTTCGGCCGTAGGCACAAGGTAGAAGTTGTCGGCTGTGGCGTGATACATCTGGCCCTCCTTGTCGGGCAACTGACCTGTACCAAAACCCGATGCCTCATTGACGAGTACGGGAGGCTCAACCTCCTGATAACCCGCTGCGGTGTTGCAGTCAAGGAAGTAGTTAATCAAAGCACGCTGCAAACGAGCTCCCTGACCCTTATATACAGGGAAACCTGCACCTGTGAGCTTCACGCCAAGATCGAAGTCGATGATGTCGTACTTCGAAGCCAGATCCCAGTGAGGAAGTGGGTTCTCGGGTAACTCGGTGTAGTTCTCAACGAGTTTCACAACCACATTATCCTCGGCTGTGCGACCCTCGGGAACAATCTCGGCTGGGAAGTTAGGCAGGAGTACAATCTGCGACTGCAACTCCTCCTGAGCCTTCTGGTGCTCAACCGACAACTCCGCCGAGCGAGCCTTAAGCTGCGCCACCTGCTGCTTCATCTGCTCTGCCTCGTCACGCTTGCCCTGACCCATCAAGGCTCCAATCTGCTTTGCAGCCTTATTCTGCTCGGCAAGGCAATTATCCAACTCTGCCTGGATAGCCTTACGCTTATCGTCAAGCTCCTCAATCTTTGCAATAATTGGAGCTGCATCAACACCCTTCTTTGCAAGGCGTGCAATCGCCAACTCCTTATCTTCTCTTAATTGCTTCAGTGTAAGCATATCTTGCTGGTTTAATCAATAACTTCGCAAAGTTACGAAAAATCTTTGTACGTTGTCCTTAATTTTTTAGGAATTTTCATCTTTTAGCCATCTTCACAACAATTTATTGCCCTACACAAGGAGTTTATTCACCACTATTTACTACTTTTGCGTCATAAACAGTGTAATATGCGATACATAGAGTTGCTATCCCCAGCCAAGGACTTTGACGCTGCCCGTGCCGCCATCGACCACGGAGCCGATGCCATATACATGGGTGGAGCGCGGTTTGGCGCACGTCAGGCGGCGGGAAACTCTATTGAAGACATCGCCCGCGTGGCCGAGTATGCACACCAGTGGGGCGCACGTCTGCACGCAACCCTTAACACGGTGCTCTACGACGAGGAGTTGGCCGATGCCGAGCGTTTGGCACGTGAACTCATAGCCGCAGGAGCAGATGCGCTCATAGTGCAGGACATGGCTTTCAGAGAGATGAACCTACCCATCGAGCTGCACGCCTCAACACAGGTGGGCAACACCACGGCCGAGGGGGTTAAGTTCCTGGAGGAGTGTGGTTTCGCTCGCGTCATCCTGGAGCGTTCTCTTTCACTTGACGAGATACGCCAGATACGCCAGGCGACAACCACCGAGCTGGAGTGCTTTGTGCATGGTGCCATATGCGTGGGACACAGCGGCCGTTGTTTCCTCTCGCGCACAACATCTGCGCGTAGCGGCAACCGTGGCGAGTGTTCGCAGCCCTGCCGACTGCCCTACGATTTGAAGGATGAGCAGGGCAACACAATCATCGCGGGCAAGCACCTGCTATCGGTCAGGGATATGGACCTCAGCGATGAACTGGAGCTACTGATGGATGCAGGCATCACTTCATTTAAGATTGAGGGACGACTCAAGGATGTGCGCTACATAAAAAATGTCGTGAGCCACTATCGCCGTTGCATAGACGATATTCTCGCCCGCCGCAAGGATATTGTGCGCCCATCAATTGGTCGCAGCACGATTGAGTTCACACCAAACCCCGAAAAGAGTTTCACACGTGGCGCTTCTACATACATGCTGCATGGCAAGAGTGCCGGCGTGGCATCGTTTGACACCCCAAAGGCTATCGGAGAGTCGTTAGGCAGGGTTATAAGTGTCAAACGTCATAGTTTCAGCCTTGAAGGTAAGGCTACGCTTGCAGCCGGAGACGGCATCTGCATACTCTCGCCAAAGGGGATGTGTGGCACAAACATTAACCGAGTGGAGGGCAATGAGATACTCCCAAACAAGATGGAGGGCATAGTTTTGGGAGCAAAGCTCTACCGTAACTACGACCACCGTTTCAACGCCCTGCTTGATGGTAGTCGCACACGCCGACAGATAGATGCCCGTGCCGAGCTCACACTCTCACCCATAGGATGCACCCTCACCTTTACCGATGAGCAGGGTTTGACGGCCACCATTGAACATAACATTGCACTCGCCCCCTCAACCAATGCCGCGAAGATGGCCACAACGGCACAAAGGCAGATTGAGAAGAGCGGCGACACCATATTTTCAATCAAGGATGTGAAGGTCACGGGAGCAGAGAATTTTGCGCCAGCGTCGCTTTTAAGTCAGATGCGCCGCAGGGCATTGGATGAACTGCTTGCAAAGCGTAAGGCAGCACCACGCCACCACAAGATTATGCCCGACACGGGTCTGGCACGCTACCCCTACCCTATGGTTACACGCTATGAGAATGTGACAAATTCCATGGCAGAGCAGTTTTACCGCCGCCACGGCGTAGAGCAGATTGAGCCTGCGCTGGAGAGTCTGCCTACAAAAGGTGAGCGGGTGATGATATCGAGTTACTGCCTCAGGCGTGAGATTGGCGAGTGCCTGCGCAAAAGCCACAAACTCAAGGGCGACCTCTTCATTGAGCATGGCTCGGCACGTTACAACCTGGAGTTTGACTGCCGCCGATGCCTGATGATGCTTATAGACCACTCACAGAAAAAACAATAAGACGATGACACAACTTCTGACACCCACATTTCCCGACTATGAACTCATCGATTCGGGTGATTTTGAGAAATTGGAACGCTTCGGACGTTACATCACACGCCGCCCCGAGCCACAGGCCATATGGCATAAGTCGCTCACGGAGGCTGAGTGGCAACGCATGGCCCATGCCTCGTTCATGCGTACATCCTCTTCAAAGAGCGACGAGCGTGGAGAGTGGCAGCGCAAGCCCTCGATGCCCGACCGCTGGGTGGTGGAGTATAGCTACAAGCAGATGCACCTGAGAATGCGTTTGGGACTCACATCGTTCAAGCACGTGGGTATTTTCCCCGAGCAGGCTGCCAACTGGAACTATATCTATGACCGCATAGAGGATTTGCGTCAAGATGGCTCAACGCCACGCGTGCTAAACCTGTTTGCCTACACGGGAGGTGCTACGCTGGCAGCACGTGCCGCAGGGGCCGAGGTGACACATGTCGATTCGGTGAAGCAGGTGGTGACATGGTCGCGTGAAAATATGGAGCAGAGTGCGCTGGAGGGAGTGCGCTGGATTGTGGAAGATGCTTTGAAGTTTGTCAATCGCGAGGTGCGCCGTGGGAACATCTACGACGGCATAATTCTTGACCCACCGGCCTATGGTCGTGGTGCCAACGGCGAAAAGTGGGTACTGGAGGAGAACATAGGCGAGATGCTGGAGTGCTGTGCCAAATTGCTCAATCCCGACAAAGGATTTCTGGTGCTGAACCTCTACTCAATGGGGTTGTCGGCTCTGCTCTCACGCACAGCCCTGCGTCAGGCATTCGGCTCTACGGGCGAGGAGCAGTCGGGCGAGTTGTACTTCAGTGACCGCCACGGCAAGGAACTTCCTCTTGGTACATTTTGCAGATTCAGTCGTCGATGAAAAAATTTTTAGAGCTTTTCCTCTCATTCGTCAAGATTGGGCTCTTCACCTTTGGTGGAGGCTACGCCATGATACCCATCATCGAGCGCGAGGTGGTCGGCCGCAGAGCATGGATTGATGAGAAGGAGTTCTTCGACCTGCTGACACTTGCGCAGTCGGCTCCAGGCCCCATATCTCTCAATACATCGGTCTTTGTCGGATACAAGATGTATGGTTACCGAGGTGCATTGGCAGCCCTCTTCGGCGTGGCACTGCCATCGTTTGTGATACTGCTCGTGGTGGCCATGTTCTTCTCGCAGATAAGAGAAAACCCCATTGTGGATGCAGCCTTCAAGGGTATGCGTCCTGTGGTTGTGGCCCTGATGTTTGCCCCTGTGGTAGGACTTGCCAAGGGCACAAAGTGGTGGGTGATGGCAATTGCTGCCGCAGTGGCTCTGGTAGTATGGTACTTCGGATTCTCTCCCATATATATGTTGATTGTGGCGGCTGTGGCAGGTTTGCTGTGGGCCGCCAAACAGGGAAAGGAGGTACGCAGATGATTTACCTGCAACTCTTTATCAGTTATCTGAAGATAGGTTTCTTCGGCTTCGGCGGAGGTTACGCAATGCTCTCGCTCATACACAACGAGGTGGTCATGCAGAATGCGTGGCTCACAAACGAGGAGTTTATAAACATCGTTGCCATATCGCAGATGACACCCGGACCCATTGCCATAAACTCGGCCACCTATGTGGGCTACACCGTAGCAGGTTTCTGGGGCTCGGTAGTAGCAACTGTGTCGGTCTGCCTGCCTGCGCTGACACTGATGATTCTCATCACGCGCTTCTTCCTCAGTCTCAAGAACAACCCTTACATGCGCAGCACCATAGCCTTCATGCGCCCCGTGGTGATGGGCATGATACTCGCAGGAGCTATGCTGTTGATTTTTCCTGCCAGCAACGAGGGTGCGAGTTTTATTGATGGGTGGAGCTGGGCACTATTTGCCGTGGCACTTGTTGCCTCGCTTAAGAAGGTAAATCCCATACTGCTGATAGTACTCTCGGCCGTAGCTGGAGTGGCCATCTACTACCTGCCCACGTTAAGTCCTCTGACAAACTGATTCAGATGGAAATGCTCGGTTAGATTCTTCTCGGTGATGCGCTCGCCATTGTAACGCACATTCTGCAATGTGATGTTCTCGATTGTGTGGTTTTCATCCCACCCCCTTATGACGCTCGGCTGCGCCTGCGTACCTCGGTAGCGCACGTTGCGCACCGTGATGTTGCGTGCCGCACGGCCTCGGCTGTTGTACTTGCCATAATCAAACGACATCACCACGCCGCCGCGTATATCCTCCACATCTATATCCTCGAAGAGTATATCCTCAAACTCCCCCTCATCGGATATCATCACAGCCATAGCCCCACGCCAGGGGTCATTCGCCTCACGGCTCTCAAGGATGATGGAACGCTGAAACCTGACATCATAAATCTTGTGATTGACCGCCTCAGGACCTACCAGGAAGTTGTGAGCGCAGTCGGCCCACAGCACGCAGTTGCGCATCGTCACATCGTACGTGTCGCTCATACCATCCCACCAATTGAACGCCTTGAGCGAGAGGTTGTCATCATAGTTGCGCAGCAGACAATTTTCTACCACCACATGACGCGTATTACACAAATCCACGCCATCGGAGTTTATCATCCACCCTATCTGCTTCACGTTGTCGATATGCACACCCTCGCACTCCAGAAAACGCAGAGTCCACGAAGGCGAGTCACGAAACATAACTCCCTCAATCTCAATATTTCTACAATATTCCATGTTCACAAGCACGTTGCGCGTATGCTCTCCATGGTCGGCTCTTGAGCCACAGAATACACCCCGTCCCACAACCTTTATATCGTGCGCTGCCGAGGCACGCAGCTGACCATAGACCACAGCACCCTCATCCAGAAAGAGAGTCTGCCCCGACTTTAGCCACACTTCACCAACTTCATGTTCGCCCCTGCCGAAGTAGATAACGCTATCACCCAGAGGAGGCTCCACGGGCTTATCGGGCAGGATAAAGATGTTGCTTGAGCGGTCACCGTCAAACTCCACCGACACCTTCTCACGTGGCGAGCGGAGTGTGAACTCCACCGTGTTGGAATCAATACGTCGAGGGTTTATGCGATAGGCTGAGGGACGTATCTCAACACTCTGAAAAGGGACTCCCCGACGCCTCACCCTCACCTTCACGGGACGCTGGAAATCATCGGTGAACATGACAAAGCCCATGACATTACGCTCAACACCCACGAAATCACGATGGTTGGCCAGGTGACGGTCGTAGTTCGAGGTCAATGCCCCATAAACATGCTCTCTGTGCCACTTGCCGTCGCGGAGCAACTCCACCTCATAATCCTTGTTTTGCAGACGCTCCTGCATGGGACTTTGGAGGTTATCCTGCGACACCCAGCGAGATTGTGCCACAGAGGAAACGCTCCACAGCACACAAAGCAGCATAAGAATAGGTTTCATACACTAAGATTTACTCCTCGTACAACAGATATTTTCGCCTGAGCAACTTGAACTGCTCTACATCATCCTGCCACATGGCTCTGATTTCGGCGGCGGTCCGACCCTCAATAATCATCTCCTTGATGTAATCTACACCCGTCAGCAATAGAAACATACGGGTGAAGAACTTCTCGCCCATGTTCAGATTACGGTAAGCATCTATCACATACTCAAGATTAAACCCCGCAGCGATAACATCCTCATCGGCAATATTTCTCAAATCTACTCCCCAGCACTTCTTGCTCATAAGGGGAGGATTCTTGGCCCCAGAGCGTGACACAGGCGTAAAACCAAACTCCGAACCCTGATACTGCGGATGTCCATAGCACTCAAACGGGAAATCGGTACCACGCCCCAGCGAGCAGACCGTACCCTCAAACAGGCAGGTGGATGGATAGAGGTATATGGAGTGCTGTGTGGGCAGGTTGGGCGAAGGTGCGATGGGGAGTGTGTAGCGACTCTGATGGGTATAGTTCTCACACGCTACAACCTGCAAATCACACGACTTACACCACCCCTCACCCTTTGCCATCAGGGCTATTTCACCCATCGTGAGTCCATGTACCACAGGGATGGGCAATGCCCCCACACCCGACTTATACTTCATATCAAGTATAGGGCCATCGACATACATCCCATTGGGATTGGGTCTGTCAAGCACTATCACACGACAGCCAAAATCGGCCGCGGCATCCATCATGCGCACCATGCTTATGTAGTAGGTATAGAAGCGCAAGCCCACATCCTGCATATCAACCAGCAGCACATCAAACGCACGCATCTTATCCTCCGAAGGTCGCTTGGTATTGCCATCGTAGAGCGACCAGATGGGCGCCCCCGTCTTTTCATCCACCGAGCTTGCAACATGCTCACCCGCATCGGCGCCACCACGAAAGCCATGCTCGGGCGAAAAGATGCCGACAAGGTTTACGCCCTTCTCAACGAGCATATCAACAAGGTGCTGCTCTCCCACTATGGCCGTATGATTAGCCAGCACAGCAACACGTTGCTCACTAAGTGATGGCAGATACTCCTCGGTACGCTCGGCACCCACTTTGATAGGTTTTGGTTGCTTCTGCGCCTGACACGAGAAGCAGAGGATGGTCATAAGTAATAAAAATATTCTCTTCACCATAGTTGTATAATCACAGAAGTGACGGATTAAACTCCATCACTTCCTCCATATTGCATTAAATATTCCTTAATGAAATTATCTATTTCGCCATCCATAACAGCCTCTACGGCAGATGTTTGATAACCGGTGCGATGGTCCTTCACGCGCCTATCGTCAAATACGTAGGAACGAATCTGCGAGCCCCACTCAATGCGTTTCTTGGTAGCCTCGAGAGCCTGCTGTGTGGCCATGCGCTTCTCCATCTCGCGCTGGTAGAGTTTCGAGCGCAGGATACGCATAGCATTCTCGCGGTTGTTAAGCTGCGAGCGTGTCTCCATATTCTCAATAAGGAACTCTATCTTCTCGCCCGTGTCGGGGTCGGTAGAGTGGTAGCGCAGACGCACGGCTGTCTCGACTTTATTCACATTCTGCCCTCCAGCACCGCTCGCACGGAAGGTGTCCCACTCGCAATCCGAGGGGTTTATCTTAATCTCGATGCTGTCGTCCACAGCGGGCGAGACAAAGACCGAAGCGAATGTTGTCTGTCGCTTGTTGTTGGCGTTGAATGGCGATAGGCGCACCATACGATGCACTCCGTTCTCACTCTTGAGGTAGCCGTAGGCATAGTCACCCTCAATCTCAAGCGTACAGGACTTCACGCCCACCTCATCGCCAGCCTGATAATCCATTGTGCGGTATTTGTAGCCATGAGCATCACACCAGCGGGTGTACATACGCAGCAACATCGATGCCCAATCAAGCGCCTCGGTGCCGCCGGCACCTGCATTGATGTCCATGATGGCACCCATCTTATCCTCATCGGAGCGCAACATATTCCTCAACTCCAACTTCTCGATAAGGTCGATGGTGCAGGCATACTGCTCCTCCATCTCGGCTTCGGTTGCAAGCTCTGCCGCAACAAACTCGGGCATCAGCTGCAACTCCTCAACCGCCTTTACCACAGCATCATAGTCCACCACCCACGACTTTATGGCAGCCACCTTGCGCAGCTGCTTCTGCGCTGCCTCGGCATCCTCCCAAAAGGCGGGATCCTGGGTACGTTCCTCCTCGTTTTGCAGGTCTATTCGCTTTTGAGCGATGTCAAAGACACCTCCCCAACGAATCCTGTCGTCTTATAGCCTCTTTAATCTGGTCGTCTGTAATCATATTGTTTCTGTTACTTATCTTTTACCGTTTCTGCTATTTTACCGTTACTACCATTAACGTCGTAGTCTCAGCCTATGGCATTCGCCATTATTCAAGTCTGACCCTCCCCCTAAATCCCCCTCCTTAGGTGGGGGACTTGGGTCGCTAAAGCTCCGAAGGGGAGGGATTAGCGCAGTCCGTTTCATGGTTTCATGGGCATACATAGTGAAACCTTCGAAACCTAAAACTTCTTATGATTAGGCTATTTTTAGGCTGGTCGCAGTCTGCAAAACTACTATCAACCTAAGCGTGTACTATTTTTGAGGAAATTTTGGTTTAAGCCTTGCAGGCAATAGTGGACCTATTGTCAAAAGGCGCGAAGTAAAATTTACCAAAAAGATAAACGCTACTCCAACTCCCAATCTACGCCATCCTTGCGATCCTTAACACGGATACCGATGGCGGTGAGTTCGTTGCGAATCTTGTCCGATGTAGCCCAATCCTTGTTGGCCTTTGCATCCTGACGCACCGAGAGAATCATATCAACCACCTTCTTAAGCATGTCGCCACCCACCGATGCACCCTCGGCCTTCTCATTGCGCAAGCCCAGCACATCAAAGACATAGAGGTTGAACACACGCTTCAGCTCCTCAAGGTCGGCCTCGGAGATGGTAGCCTTTGCCTCTGCCACCTGGTTTATGATGCGCACATAGTCAAACAGCGCCGAGATAACCATTGGAGAGTTAAGGTCATCGTTCATAGCCTCCTGACAACGCTTCTCAAGGTCGGCGACAACGATGCCCTCCGATGTGGCAGCCGATGGCTTAATCTTGCCGAGCGTCTCAACGCCCTTCATCAGACGGTCAAAACCCTTCTCGGCAGCCTGCAATGCCGCATTCGAGAAGTCAAGAGTAGAACGGTAGTGGGCCTGCAAGACAAAGAAACGGATGGTCATAGGCGAGTAGGGCTGCTCCAGCTTGGGATGCGTGCCGTTGAAGAGCTCCTCCAAAGTGATGAAGTTGCCGTACGACTTGCCCATCTTCTTGCCATCGATGGTAATCATGTTGTTATGCAGCCAATAGCGTGCAGAATCACGTCCCAGAGCAGCCGTAGCCTGTGCTATCTCGCACTCGTGGTGAGGGAACATGAGGTCCATACCTCCACCGTGGATATCAAACTGCTCACCCAGATACTTGCACGACATGGCCGAACACTCCATGTGCCAGCCTGGGAAACCGTCGCTCCAGGGTGACTTCCAGCGCATGATATGCTCGGGCGCAGCCTTCTTCCACAGGGCGAAATCAAAAGAGTTGCGCTTATCCTGCTGACCATCAAGGTCGCGCGTGTTGGCTACAATATCCTCAAGATTACGACCCGAGAGTTTGCCGTAGAGATGTTCCTGGTTATATTTCTCAACATCGAAATACACCGAACCATTGGACTCGTAGGCATAGCCCGCCTCAAAGATGCGCTCAACAAAAGCTATCTGCTCCATGATGTGACCCGAAGCGTGTGGCTCGATGGAGGGCGTGAGGACATTCAACTCGTCCATAGCACGGTGATAACGCTCGGTATAGTAGTGTGCCACCTCCATAGGCTCAAGCTGCTCCAGGCGTGCCTTCTTGGCAATCTTGTCCTCACCATCGTCGGCATCATGCTCAAGGTGTCCCACATCGGTGACGTTACGCACATAACGCACCTTGTAACCCAAAGCCTTCAGGTAACGGAACAGCAAATCGAATGTCACGGCGGGACGAGTGTGGCCCAGGTGTGGATCGCCATAAACAGTAGGGCCGCAGACGTACATACCCACACGACCCTCATTCAGGGGCTCAAAAAGCTCCTTGCGACGTGTGAGCGTATTGTAGAAAAACAGTTTTGATTCCATAATTGCAATTATTTTCCACAAAGATACACATTTTTTAATTAAAAACTACAAAATTACAGCCATTACACCTCCGTAATTTGCGTAATCTTGTAATTTACAATTCAAATTCATATCTTTGCATGATATTAGCTTGCTTTGTTGGGTAAGCCATAATTCACATAGACAAGAACTATCATACAAACGACTATGAATTTCAATCGTTGGGACAAAATTGTCGGCTGGGTGGTGTTTGCCATTGCTGCCGTGACATACCTTTTGACGATGGAGCCTTCGTCGAGTCTGTGGGACTGCGCCGAGTTCATCGCCACATCTTACAAGCTGGAGGTGGGACACCCTCCCGGAGCACCTCTGTTCATGCTTATGGCTCGCATTGCCACCATGTTTGCACCCTCAACATACTATGTGCCACACATGGTCAATGGCATGAACTGCCTGGCAAGTGCCTTCTGCATATTGTTCCTCTTCTGGTCAATCACACACCTCGCACGCCGCATCTTTACCGCTGGCGGGCGTACGATGAGTCAGGGCGACATGATTGCCACGCTGGGAGCCGGCGCCGTGGGTGCGTTGGCATACACCTTCACCGACACCTTCTGGTTCTCGGCTGTCGAGGGAGAGGTATATGCGCTCTCGTCGATGTTCACCGCGCTGGTGGTGTGGCTTATGCTCAAATGGGAGGAGCAGGCCGACGAGCCCCACTCTTCGCGCTGGATAGTACTCATAGCTTACCTTATGGGATTGTCAATCGGTGTACACATACTCAACCTGCTGACCATTCCTGCGCTGGTGTTCATCTACTACTTCCGCCGCTACAAGAACATTACTTTTAAGGGCATCATATTAGCAACTCTTGCTTCGCTGCTTATCCTGGGGTTCATCAACGGCATAATCATCCCTTACACCGTGTACCTCGGTGCCATGGTTGACCTGTTTGCCGTAAATACATTGGGATTGCCCGTAAACACAGGCATTGTAATCTTTGCCCTTGCGCTGCTGGGGGCTATGGGCTACGGCATTGTGCGCACACACCGTGCGGGCAGGCGACTGTGGAACTTGGCATTGGTTTGCACCACAATGATACTCATAGGTTTCTCATCATACGCCACCGTAACAATACGCGCTTCGGTGAATCCTCCTATGAACAGCAACCATCCCGACAATCCACATGCGTTGCTGGCAGTGCTTAACCGTGACCAGTATGGCAACCGACCTCTGCTCTACGGACAATACTACTCGTCACCCATTGACGACTATGTTGAGAAATCGTCATACCACTACAACCCCGATACCAAGCGTTACGACAAGATAACCTCGCTCACGGGTTACACCTACCCTTCAGAGTTCAAGCACTTCTTCCCCCGCTTGTGGAACGCCAACAAAGGCGAGGCGGCATATAAGCCCTGGGCAGCATACCGCACCAAGCGTGATGTACTGCGTGACGAGCAGGGTCAGGTACTACTTGACGAAAATGGCAATCCAATGCGTGGTGATGTGCTGACCTTCGGGCGCACGGTCTATGACTCGGTAACGGGCGAGAGTTTCACCGAGCCTACGTTTGGAGAGAACCTCTACTACTTCTTCACCTACCAGCTCAACTACATGTATTGGCGCTATTTCCTTTGGAACTTTGTAGGGCGTCAGGACGACATACAAGCAAGCTCGGAAACCATCTTGCACGGTAACTGGCTCTCGGGCATAACTGCTTTAGACGAGGCCTACCTGGGCCCACAGAGCGAACTTCCAAGCGAGATGGCCAACAACCCTGCCCGCAACCGCTATTTCTTCCTGCCGTTCCTGCTGGGACTCCTGGGTCTGATTTATCAGCTCAACCGCGACCAGAAGAACTTCTCGGTGGTGATGTGGTTGTTCGTGATGATGGGTATAGCTTTGGTGGTTTACTTCAACACATGCCCTTCAGAGCCACGCGAGCGAGATTATGTATATGCAGGTTCATTCTACGCATTCTCAATATGGATAGGTCTGGGCGTACTCGCCCTGCGTGATGGTCTGGCTCTGCTCACACGCCACGACAGCAAAACCACAGCCATAGTGGCAACCATCGTAGCCCTCTCCGTTCCTACAATCCTTGCGGCAGAGAACTGGGACGACCACGACCGCTCGGGACGCACCATGGCTCGTGACATAGGCTGGAACTACCTCAACTCGCTGCCACAGAATGCCATAGTGATAAACTACGGTGACAACGACACCTTCCCGCTATGGTACAATCAGGAGGTGGACGGCGTACGAACCGACGTGCGCATCATGAACTCGAGCTACCTGGGTGGCGAGTGGTATATCGACCAGATGAAGTGTCGTGCCAACGAGGCTCCGGGTGTACCTTTCTCGCTGCCTGCGAGCAAGTACTCATTCGTGAATGACTTCCTGCCCATTGCCGACCGCGTGAAGCGTGTTATTGACGGCAAGGAGCTCATGCAGTTCATCGCCAGCGAGGACGAGAACACCAAGATTCAACTCTCGGACGGCACACTCATGGACTACATCCCCGGACGTCGTATAGCAATCCCCGTAGACAAGGATGCCGCCATAGCGTCGGGCATAGTAAAAGAGGAGGACCGCGACCGGATGATCGATACCGTATATATCAACATATCGGAGAGCAAACGCTCGGTAGAGAAGAGCGAGATGATGCTCCTTGACCTGTTGGCGCACTTTGACTGGAAACGACCCATATGCTTCACACAGGTATATATCCTGCAAGACTTCGGTCTGCTGGACTACCTCCAGTTTGACGGCTACGCCTACCGCCTTGTGCCAATCCTCACGCCCTACAAATCGTCGTGGGAGATAGGTCGTCTCGACACCGAATGGGTGGAGCCACGCCTGATGGAGACATTCCGCTATGGCAACCTCGCCGATGAGGATGTTCACGTGGACCACTTCCTGCAATACAACCTCTCAGCATCGAAGGCACGTGAAGCCTTTGCACGCCTTGCCAAGCAACTCATAGCCGAGGGCCGCAACGAGGATGCCGCCCGCGCCTTGGAGCGCGGATTGGAGGTATTGCCATCACCCAAGATTCGCTACACCGATGCCAACACCTACCCCTTCATCGAGTGCTACTACGCTCTGGGCGACTGGGAGAAGGGTGATAAGTTGCTCACCGACTACGCCAACGTGCTTATCGAGTACATCGAGTACTACCTGCAATTTGATGGTTATCAGGCCAACATGGTTGCAGGCGAGATACGTGACAGGATGGACAGCCTTTCGGAGTTATACTACCTGGCAGCCTTTGCCAAGCGTAACGACATCCTGAAGTGGCTCAACGACTACTACCGCACCTTCGGCTACACCGACCAGGAACTTATAATGCCAGGGCAGGACGTGGGTGAAATAATGGATTCGCCTGCCGTGCAGATGTAGTTGAACATCCCGCCAATACCACATCCCTAAGGGGCAAATGGCTGACTCACACTCGCCATTTGTCCCTTTCTTGTTTTTTAGTGACCCAAAAGGTGTGACGAATATGATTTTTTACGAAAAATTTATCGCCGCTTAGAAATAAATTCACTATCTTTACACGTAATTTACAAGTCACTCACTATGGAAACGGTAAAAGTCATTTGTCAAAACACCTCCTCGGTGGTGGAGGTTGCGGCAGGCACCTCGCTGCTGGAATTGGAGCAGAGGCTCGCGCTTGGAGGCAAGTATCCCATACTGGCGGCCTACGTCAATAACCGCATCAAGGAGTTGAACTACAAGATTTACAAACCTTTGGCGGTAAGATTCATCGACATAACCCACTTTGAGGGATATCGTGTATATCAGCGCACCATATCCTTCATCGCACATAAAGCCGTACGTGACTTGTGGCACGACCGAAAGTTCTACATACGCCACACCGTAGGTCGTGGATTCTACTGCGAGTTTGATGACGAGAAGGAGCTTACGCAAGATGAGATTGAGGCTCTGCGCTCACAGATGCAGCGCATAATCGATGCCCGTTACCCTATACACCGCCACCGCATGCTCACAGCCGAGATAAACGGCATATACGAGCGTTTCGGCTTTGACGACAAGATAGCTCTGCTGAATTCCCGCCCACGTCTATACAGCGACATCTACTGCATGGACGACATGGTGGGTTACTTCTATGGTGCCCTGACGCCCAACACAGGTTACATCCATCTGTTTGATTTGCGCAGCTACTACAACGGCTTCTACATTGCCCTGCCACTGCAAAACAACCCCGACACATTAGACCTCGACGTGGAGTGGGACAAGATGTTTGACGTCTTCCACGAATACCACCGTTGGGTGAAGATTATGGGTGTGCCTACCGTGGGCCAGCTCAATCGCAAGATTTTAGGGGGTGATGGCAGCGAGCTGATAAAGATTGCCGAGGCTTTCCACGA
>JAFOHD010000101.1 GCA_017421945.1 Alistipes sp.
ATCGACAGGCCTCACCTTCGATGATGTGTTGCTCGTACCCGCCTACTCAGAAGTTATGCCGCGTACAGTCTCTACCGAGACACGTTTTTCGCGCAATATCAAGTTGAACATTCCTATCGTGTCCGCTGCAATGGATACCGTGACCGAAGCACGTCTGGCCATAGCCCTGGCGCGTGAGGGAGGTATTGGTGTTATTCACAAGAATATGTCCATTGCCGAGCAGGCGGCCCATGTGCGTCGCGTGAAGCGTGCCGAGAGTGGTATGATTTACGATCCTATCACCATCTCGAAGGAGCAGACCGTGGCCGATGCTCTGAAACTCATGAGCGAAAACAAGATTGGAGGTATTCCCGTGGTGGATGACAAGAACATGCTCATCGGCATCGTCACAAACCGCGACTTGCGTTTCCAGCGCGATATGGAGCGTAAGATTGAGGAGGTTATGACCAAGGATAACATCATCACCACTCACTCTACCGAGCTTGAGAAGGCTTCGGAGATTCTGCTCTCGAACAAGATTGAGAAGTTGCCTGTGGTGGATGACCATGGTCGTCTGATAGGTCTTATCACTTACAAGGATATCACAAAGATTCAGGATCACCCCAACGCTTGCAAGGACAAGAAGGGACGTCTGCGTGTGGCAGCAGGTATCGGCATCACGCCCGATGCGCTCGACCGCGTGAAGGCTCTTATGGCCGAGGGTGTTGATGCTGTGGTGCTCGACTCTGCACATGGCCACTCAAAGAATGTGGTTACAATGCTCAAGAAAATCAAGAGCCACTACCCCGAGTTGGACGTCGTTGTGGGTAACATCGCAACTGCCGAGGCTGCCAAGTATCTGGTGGAGAATGGTGCCGACGGTATCAAGGTGGGTATCGGCCCGGGTTCGATATGTACTACACGTATCATCGCAGGTGTGGGTGTTCCACAGCTTACTGCCATCTATGAATGTTCAAACGCCATCAAGGGCAGCGGCATACCCGTCATTGCTGACGGTGGCTTGCGCTACTCGGGCGACTGCGTGAAGGCGCTGGCGGCAGGTGGCGACTGCGTGATGGTTGGTTCGATGTTTGCAGGAACCGAGGAGTCTCCGGGCGAGACTATTATATATAATGGTCGTAAGTTCAAAACATACCGAGGCATGGGTTCTATCGATGCCATGAAGGCGGGCTCGAGCGACCGTTACTTCCAGGGCGAGCAGAAGGATGCGCTGAAGCTGGTGCCCGAGGGTATTGTGGGTCGCGTACCGTTCAAGGGCTCACTCAGCGAGACGGTATATCAGTTGGTTGGAGGTATTCGCGCAGGTATGGGTTACTGCGGTGCGCAGAACATCCCAACACTCCAGAAGGCCAAGTTCATACGCATCACCTCAAACGGTGTTATTGAGAACCACCCTCACGACATTACAATCACCCGTGAGACGCCAAACTACACTCGCGGAGAGTAAGTTAAAGGCTCGCCTACGCATATGCGGGCGAGCCTTTTTGATACAGATAAGTAGAAAATTGAAAGTTATAAACAATACAAAGCAATGAAACAGGACATGATTGTTATTTTGGATTTGGGTAGCCACGAGAATACCGTTGTGGCTCGTGCAATCCGTGCGTTGGGTGTCTATTCAGAGATTTACCCACACGACATTACCGCCGCAGAGTTGAAGGCGTTGCCAGGTGTGAAGGGCGTGGTAATTAACGGTGGCAAGAACAATGTAATCGACGGCGTGGAGATTGACGTGATGCCCGAGATTTATGAGGCAGGTCTGCCCGTAATCGCAGCAGGTCATGACAAGGCTCTTTGCGAGGTGAAGCTGCCAGAGTTCACAAACGACGAGGAGGCTATCAAGGCAGCACTCAAGTCATTTGTCTTTGACGTATGCAAGGCCGAGGCCAATTGGAACATGAAGAACTTTGTGGCTGACCAGGTGGAGCTTATCCGCCAGCAGGTGGGCGACAAGAAGGTGTTGTTGGCACTCTCTGGTGGTGTTGATTCATCAGTTGTGGC
>JAFOHD010000102.1 GCA_017421945.1 Alistipes sp.
AAATTCCAGCAGGCAGGACTGACAGCCATCCTTGGTTGCGGTTTCGACCCAGGAGTGAGCGGTGTATATACAGCCTATGCGGCAAAACACCATTTCGACGAGATACATTATCTCGACATCGTCGACTGCAATGCTGGCGACCACCACAAAGCCTTTGCCACAAACTTCAACCCAGAGATTAACATACGAGAGATTACCCAAAAGGGACTATATTATAAAGACGGCCAATGGATAGAGACAGAACCACTGGAGATTCATCAGCCTCTCACCTACCCTAACATCGGTCCTCGCGAGAGTTACCTGCTGCACCATGAGGAACTGGAGAGTCTCGTGAAGAACTATCCAACCATCAAGCAGGCACGCTTCTGGATGACCTTCGGCGAACAATACCTGAAGCATCTTGATGTGATTCAAAATATCGGCATGAGCCGTATCGACGAGATTGAATATGAGGCGCCACTGGCAGATGCATCGGGCAAGACAGTAAAGGTAAAGATTGTGCCACTTCAATTCTTAAAGGCCGTACTGCCCAACCCACAGGATTTGGGACAGAACTATGAAGGTGAGACATCCATCGGTTGCCGTATTCGTGGTATCAAGAACGGCAAGGAGCGCACCTACTATGTTTACAACAACTGTAAGCACCAGGCAGCCTACCGTGAGACAGGCATGCAGGGCGTAAGCTATACCACTGGTGTGCCCGCGATGATTGGCGCAATGATGTTCCTTAAAGGCCTCTGGCGCAAGTCTGGCGTTTGGAACGTTGAGGATTTCGACCCAGATCCATTCATGGAGCAGTTGAACATTCAAGGTCTGCCTTGGGTTGAGGTGTTCGACGGCGATTTGGAGCTGTAACGAGATTAGATGCTTGGCAACTTGTTTACTGAATCAAGAAGACAGGAGTTAAAGGGAGTTAAATGGAGTTAAAGGCCATATGCCTGACAAGCAATCGTTCAACGTTCAACGTTCATCGTTCATCCTTTTTTAAAAGGAGTGCAGGAGTTCAGGAGTGCAGACGTATGTTTGGCACGCAAATGTTTTCCATCCCCCTCTAGCTCCCCCTTTCCAAGAGGGAGTACAGTTTGATGCAGAAGTTCCCTTCCCTTCGGGAGGGGCTAGGGGTAGGTTCCACTTCTTTCATCAAGGAGAGGGCGGGGGGTGAGGCTCTCGTCAACTCGTTTACAGAACAACTAATAACAAAACTCAAAAAAATAATATCATGGCAAAGAAAGAAATTGACAGCGAGATGCAGAGCGCACAGTCAGAGAAGCTGAAAGCACTGCAAGCCGCAATGGCTAAGATTGAGAAAGACTTCGGAAAAGGTTCTATAATGAAGCTCGGCGATGAGAACATCGAGCATGTAGAGGTAATACCAACAGGAAGCATCAGCCTTAATGCCGCACTCGGCGTTGGCGGTTATCCAAAGGGACGTATCATAGAGATTTACGGTCCTGAGTCATCGGGTAAGACCACCCTTGCCATCCATGCCATTGCAGAGGCCCAGAAGGCAGGCGGCATTGCAGCATTTATCGATGCCGAGCACGCCTTCGACCGTTTCTATGCAGCAAAACTCGGCGTAGATGTTGACAACCTGTGGATATCACAACCCGACAATGGTGAGCAGGCACTTGAGATAGCCGACCAGCTTATCCGCTCATCGGCCATCGACATTATTGTGATTGACTCTGTGGCAGCGCTCACTCCAAAATCAGAGATTGAGGGCGACATGGGCGACAATAAGGTTGGTTTGCAGGCACGCCTCATGAGTCAGGCTTTGCGCAAGCTCACAGCCAACATCAGCAAGACCA
>JAFOHD010000103.1 GCA_017421945.1 Alistipes sp.
ATGTGCTTTGATGACATCACGATGTAAGCACCACCGTAAGCCTTGCGCAATGTTACTGTAACCTTTGGCACAGTAGCCTCGCAGTAAGCAAACAGAAGCTTCGCACCATGAGTGATGACACCACCATACTCCTGACCTGTACCTGGCAAGAATCCTGGCACGTCAACCAAAGTCACGATAGGAATGTTGAAGGCGTCGCAGAAACGAACAAAGCGAGCTGCCTTGCGGCTTGCGTTGATATCAAGAACACCTGCCATGAAGTTAGGCTGGTTGGCAATGATACCTACGCTCTGGCCGTTGAAGCGTGCAAAGCAAGTGATAATGTTACGTGCATAAGCTGGCTGGCTCTCAAGGTACTCACCATTATCAACAATGCTACGGATAACCTCATACATGTCGTATGGCTTGTTTGGATTGTCAGGGATAATCTCGTTCAGGATATCCTCCTTACGTGCGATGTCGTCTGTACATGCTACGCGTGGAGCATCCTCCATATTGTTCTGTGGCATGTATGAGAGAAGGTCACGGATGAGTGCAATACCCTCCTCCTCGGTATCAACAGCAAACTGTGCAACACCCGACTTTGTTGTGTGCATATCGGCACCGCCCAACTGCTCCTGTGTCACATCCTCGCCTGTAACGGTCTTAACAACCTTAGGACCTGTGAGGAACATGTTAGAAGTCTGACGGCGCATGATGATGAAGTCAGTCAATGCAGGTGAATAAACAGCACCACCGGCACAAGGGCCAAAGATAGCTGAAATCTGTGGGATAACACCTGATGCCATCACGTTGCGCTGGAAGATGTTGGCATAACCTGCCAAAGCGTTCACACCCTCCTGGATACGAGCACCACCCGAATCGTTCAAACCGATACATGGTGCACCGTTACGCATAGCCATATCCATAACCTTGCAAATCTTGTCAGCCAAAGAGATTGACAAAGAACCTGCTGTCACGGTGAAATCCTGTGCAAACACATACACCAGACGACCGCCGATGGTACCATAACCTGTTACCACGCCATCACCGAATGTGTGCTTCTTCTCCATACCGAAGTCGTAGCAACGGTGAGTCACGAACATATCGAACTCCTCAAAGCTGCCCTCGTCCAAAAGCATGTGAATACGCTCACGTGCTGTGTACTTACCCTTCTCGTGCTGTTTCTGGATAGCCTTCTCACCGCCGCCCAAACGTGCAATCTCGCGGTTCTCAATCAACTTGGCTACCTGCTGTTTCTGAATTTCGCTCATAAAAAGATTCTATTTTAATTGATTATTTGTTCTTGTCCTCACAAAGCTCGGTCAAAATACCCTGAGTTGACTTTGGATGAAGGAATGCGATGGTCAAGCCCTCTGCACCCTTGCGTGGAGTCTTGTCAATGAGGCGTACACCCTGAGCCTCGGCGTCAGCCAGCTGCTCCTCGATGTTCTCGCAAGCGAGTGCCATGTGGTGAATACCTACGCCACGGTTCTCAATGTACTTTGCAATGGTAGAGTCCTCTGATGTTGGCTCCAAAAGCTCGATCTTGGTCTGACCAATCTTGAAAAATGCAGTCTTAACCTTCTGATCTGCCACCTCCTCGATAGCGTAACACTTAAGACCCAATACATTCTCCCAATAAGGGATAGCCTCCTCAAGGCTCTTCACTGCAATACCGAGATGCTCGATGTGTGAAACTTTCATAATTTTTGGAATTTAATAGTTATTTATTCTTGTGTGTAAAATTGTTCTTCCTTGTAATTGCACAAAACTCTACAAAGATACGCGGAATTTCTCAAATAAGAAAATATTTTCTTATTATAATACGCTTTTTTAACGCATTTTTAACATCTCTGCAAATAGATTTGGAAAGAGTTTGTATTTTGCTCGAAATTTGTTAATTTCGCCCTATTAAACTACGCCAAACTGAAATGAACAGATTTTTCACAACACTCTTTGCGAGCCTGCTATTGGCACTCAATGTCATGGGCGAGAATGTAATCATCGGCGACCGGCTGCCCGACATAGACATCCGCAAATGGCTGATGGACATAGAGCCTTCGGATGCCGAATACACGTGCTATCTGTTCTATCACTCGCAGAGCCCACTATGCCAGAAGTGCCTCGCCACGCTGGAGCGTTGCGTAGCAGCCCACAAGTCGCTCAACATGGTAATCATCACCAAGGAGGAGTATGGCGATGCCGGCGTGACTCTCACCCGCCACCTCAACGACCGCACGGGAGTTGCCTTTGACGACAACGGGCGCACGTTCCGCAGTTTCGGTGTCAAATACATCCCCTTCTGCGTCATCAGCCGCAAGCATAAAGTGGTATGGTGCGGCAATGGCAACCTGCTAAATGACAGTATGATAGAGAAAATTTTAACAAAATAACCGAAAATGACTTTTACTAAAATAGAACATTACGAAAAGGAGTATCTCGACACCCACCACGACAGCGCCCTAAATGTCACCGAGGGAGTCGAGGACCAGCCCATAGTAAACCCCTACTTCAAGCGCAAGAAACGTCGCACAATCTCCACCGATGAATATGTCGAGGGCATCCTCAAGGGCGACATCACCATCCTCTCGCAGGCCATCACGCTGGTCGAGAGCAACAACCCCAGCCACTATGCTCAGGCACAGGAGATTATTGAGCGTTGTCTGCCCCATGCCGGTCGCTCGGTACGCATCGGCATCACGGGCGTACCCGGGGCGGGTAAGTCCACCTTCATCGAAGCCATCGGAGGCATGGTAGCATCGCTCCACCATCGTCTTGCGGTGCTTGCCATAGACCCCAGCTCGGAGCGCAGCGGAGGTTCTATCCTGGGCGACAAGACCCGCATGGAGAGCATATCGTCAAATCCCGACATCTTCATCCGTCCTTCACCCTCGGCAGGTTCGCTGGGTGGTGTAGCCCGCAAGACACGCGAGACCATTGTCTTGTGCGAGGCGGCAGGCTTTGATGTGATTTTCATCGAGACCGTCGGCGTGGGACAATCCGAAACGGCCGTACACTCAATGGTTGACATGTTCATGATGTTGCAGATTTCGGGTGCGGGCGACGAACTTCAGGGCATCAAACGAGGCATTATGGAGATGGCCGACATGATGGTAATCACCAAGGCCGACGGCGAGAACATCCACAAGGCGGAACTTGCCAAAACACAATATCAGGGTGCGTTGCATCTCTTCCCCACCCCCGAGTCGGGTTGGCGTCCAAAGGTTTACACCTGCTCATCGGTGGCGCAGACAGGCCTGGAGGAGGTTTGGAACGGCGTGGAGGAGTATCTCGACCACATCATGGCAAACGGCTACTACCAATCCAACCGCAACCGCCAGAACAAGTATTGGATGTATGAGAGCATCAACGAGGCTCTGAAGAGCAACTTCTATCAGAATCCCGAGATTGAGGCTCGCGTAGCCGATGTCGAGCAGCGAGTTCTGGAGGCAAAACTCAGTTCTTTCGTTGCCGCCAAGGAACTCTTGGATATCTATTTTAGCAAGAACGCATGACAAATTGCATAAATTTGCAGAAAAAGGGCTGTCTTATGCAAAAAGATTGCCCTTTTGCTCTTTTATTTGAATATTAAGCACTAACTTTGGGCTTCAATTACAAAACCAAATAAACTTACACGCTATGAGTACAGTAAAATTCTACAAGGGAGGAAACCTCCCCCTTGAATTACATAAGGTTCGTGTCGTACAGAAACTCCACCTTGTGCCTATTGAGCGCCGCCTTGAGGCGATGAAGGATGCCGGTTTTAACACTTTCCGTTTGGGCACCAAGGATGTATTCCTCGACATGCTTACCGACAGTGGTACAAATGCCATGAGCGACAACCAGCTCGCTGCCATGATGCGTGCCGATGATGCCTATGCAGGCTCGCAGTCATTCGAGCGTTTGCAGCAGGCCGTGCTGGATGTACTTGGCAAGAAGTATCTTTTGCCCGTTCACCAGGGTCGTGCTGCCGAGAATGTCATCTGCCGCACATTTGTCAAGCCTGGTCACGTAATCCCCATGAACTACCACTTCACCACCACTCTCGCCCATATTCAGGAGTGTGGCGGTCGAGTTGTAGAGCTGTTGCACGACCACGCGCTGGAGCTTAAGTCCAGCCACCCATTCAAGGGCAACATGGACCTCGAGAAGCTGGAGAAGTGTATTCAGGAGGTGGGTGTTGAACATATCCCATTCATCCGCATGGAGGCATCGACAAACCTCATCGGTGGCCAGCCATTCTCACTTTCCAACCTAATGGACGTGCGCCGCATTGCCGACAAGTATGGCATCATGCTTGTGCTTGACGCCAGCCTCATAGGCGAAAACGCATACCTTATCCAGCAGCGTGAGGATAAGTGGAAGGAGAACTCGATGGGCGAGATTCTGAAGATGATGACAGGCCTTGCCGATTTGGTTTACTTCTCGGCACGTAAGCTTTCATCTTCGCGCGGTGGCGGTATCTGCACCAACCAGAAGGCTCTGTACGAGGAGATGGAGGACAAGATTCCACTCTTCGAGGGATTCCTCACTTATGGAGGTATCTCGGTGCGTGAGATTGAGGCCATGGCCGTTGGTCTTTACGAGACTTTGGACGAGACCATGATATGCCAGAGCCCTAACTATATCAAGTATCTTGTCGAGGAGCTTGAGAAGCGTGGTGTGCCTATGGTAACACCTCCGGGAGTGCTGGGTGCGCACGTCAATGCCATGAAGTTCTGCGACCACCTCTCTCAGGAGGAGTATCCTGCGGGAGCCTTGGCTGCGGCTCTTTATATCTGCTCGGGAATCAGAGGCATGGAGCGCGGCACCATGTCGAGCATCCGTGACGAGAATGGCAAGGAGATTCTTGCCGATGTCGAGTTGCTGCGCCTGGCTGTTCCACGCCGAGTATTCACACTCTCGCAGATTAACTACGTCATCGACCGCATGGTATGGCTCTATGAGAACCGTCACCTCATCGGCGGCTTGAAGTTTGTATATGAGCCCAAGGTGCTGCGATTCTTCATGGGCGGCCTGGAGCCCACATCCAACTGGCCACACCGCCTACTCGAGAAGTTCCGCGAGGATTTCGGCGACAGTTTATAAAAACAAAAAAGCAGGGTTTGAGCCCTGCTTTTTTATTTATATGCCCACAGCACAACGTTCTTCTCGCGTTGCAGGATGTCATCCACCACACGCATGGCCTTTTGCGACAGCACGGGGCAACCCCAGCTACCAACCGAGGGAAATGGGTATATCGGCAACGATGTGGTATGTCGCCAGCCGTGCAGCACCACACAACGCTCACGCAGCGCAGAATTACTCTCATCCAGCCCATCCAAGCGGTAGGCCACGCCATAGCGGCCCTCATACCGCTCGGCCACAAGCGCACGCCACAGACTACTCAGATGCGAGCCCTCGGCATTGCTGCACTCGGCATAGGCGCTGCGCACCCTGCTCCGCTCGCTTCCGCTGCCGTGCGAGCATACAAAGCAATGTTCTGCCCTATCCTCCACGACATTCCACACCACAAAGCGCCTAAGTCCCGAATGGCGCGACAAGTCCCACAGCAGCACCACACGCTCGTTATAACCCTCGACTCGGCAGTATCTAACAAGGCTCTGCGCCCTTTGGCGGAAATGCTCGATATTCATCACTGCTGCGAGGTGAGCTGTTTCACAAGTTCAGGCATACCCTCGGCAGCACGTGCCTTGATGTGGGTCAAAGGGTTGCGAATCATCGACACATCGGGGTTTCCGGGGTCCACCACATATATGGGCACTCCCGACTTGGCATAGCGTACCAGCATGGCTGCGGGATATACCGCAAGCGACGTGCCCACAACAATCATCACATCGGCCTGGGCAGCCAGCTGCGTAGCGCGGTCGAACATGGGCACCGACTCACCGAAAAAGACTATATGTGGTCTGAGCAATGCTCCATCCTCGGCCCTTGCATCGAGCGACTGCTCCCAACCCTCTATGGGCTGGATAAGCTCCTGATTACGCTCACTGCGGAGCTTCATCAGCTCACCATGCAGATGCGTCACCCTCGTTGAGCCCGCCCTTTCGTGGAGGTTGTCCACATTCTGCGTAACCACCTCAACATCAAACCATTGCTCAAGCTCGGCAATGGCATAGTGCGCAGGATTGGGCTCCACCCCAAGCAGCTCCTTACGGCGTTTGTTGTAAAACTCCACCACCAACGCACGGTTACGCTTCAATGCCTCGGGTGTGCATACATCCTCAATACGGTAATTGGCCCACAAGCCATCGGCATCGCGGAATGTCGAGAGTCCGCTGTCGGCACTCACACCCGCACCCGTAAAGACCACAATTTTTTTCATATCAATAAGCTAAATTTCGTTTACGTTTAGCCCTTAACTCGCGTTGCTGGACTAAATCTTTATAACGGCGGATATTACGCATCCAACGCCACAGGCTATATGCGCTATATCCGTATGCGACAATTATCAAAATAGCAAAAAGCCACACCTCAACATCCATTGACAATGTTCCCTTCAGATATTTCAGCACACCGAAAAATACAAACATATCACCCATTAGCCCCAGCAAGATACCCAAATTTCTAAAACGGCGAGTTGGCAACTGCTTGTCAATAGCACTTATGAAAGCAACATTCAGGAGGCTAAAAACTACACCGCCCCACCTTGAAACATCATAGCC
>JAFOHD010000104.1 GCA_017421945.1 Alistipes sp.
CTCGGAATTTTTCTTTTCTACTCCAAAGGCCTTGCTATGGAATCTTACTTAGCCAACTCGTAAGCCTTGGTGGTGGTATAATACTTCGCCTTCATGTGTGAACGCTCCCACGCAGGAATCTCACCCGCTGCAAGATAACCAAGATACACCTTCATCACAGAGCTGAAACGCATCTCGTGAGTCTTGACAATGGACGCAGGGATTACCACCTGCCACTCGTTGTTGTTAATCCTGCGTATGTCAAGGTCGGGATACTGCTTGTGAATACTCTTAAGCGATGAGCGCAACGTAGCCTCAAACGCCTCGGCATCGTCGGTCTTGCTGACCACATACAGCATAGGTTTGTAACCCTGCTCTGCACCCTGACGGATTTCGATGTTTGCCTTCGTACCCTTCACCACAGAGTAGTGAGTGTCGCCCGTTCCCTCGGTACCAACCTCTGCCATGAAGTTCCACACAACACTCACACGGCAATTCACGCCGGCAAGCTGGTAGTTCATCTCGCCATTTGAATACACGTGCAGAGTGTCGTCCACGACGTATTTATCAAGAAACGAAGGATAGGTCTCATGACCCGTCACAAGACGATATTTATCGCGAGGAATCTTCGTAGCCCAGCGGCGTGCCGATGTGAAGTTTATATCCTGATTGTAATCAATCTCCTGCTCGGGCATCACCGTACACTGCACCAAATCAACAAGGTGGGTAGTCACATCCACAATACCCTCGCCCTGCTGGCGCACGTCGAAGTACCACTCGGGGCGGCGCAGAGGCTCTCCCGACACATATTTGAAGAAGTGGTGAACACTCTCCTTGGTGATGGCAGGATTCTCGGGTGTACCCTTCTCCATCTCACCAAATAGTTCAGGCATAGCAACCAGCACACGCTGAAGTTCGTTGTTTATCTCCGAGCGCTCGGTCATAATGTCGTACACCATAATCCCACTCTCGGCAGCTGCATCAAGCGTCTGCTCAAGCTGCTCAAAGCTCTTGCCGTCAATTGCCATAGGCTTGTCCGACAAAACGTTTATACCTGCATCAACGGCCGCCTTGACATAACCCGTCTTCTTGCCATTGTTGCCTGCCAGCACCACAACATTGCCCTTGCGCTCGAGCAACATCTTCTCAAGGAAATCATCTCCCACATACAACTGCTCATCCCACGATGTAGGACGCTCCGAGCGGGTATTGTAGAGTTCAATCTTGTCGAGGTGCATCTTGACATCATCCCCCTCAGGCGCATAGACATGAACCCTGGGATCGACCTGATCGTACATATACATCTGCACCAGCGCAGCATGAAAATGCCCCGGGTCAAGCGTCAGGAGCTTCACCTCGTTCTTCGCGCCACTGAAATTACCCTGTTTAGGGGTATTGTCGCAACCAATCATAGTCAAAACTGCCAACGCCATAAAAATAACTCTTTTCATCTGTATAATGTCTTTATTGTTAATACTCCATGGTTTTGCTCCCGTGCCATCACTTTCCCATCAAAGGCACACCAACTCAGTGTAGCACAAAGATAGTAATTCTGGGAATAATTCGCACAACATCGAAAAATAATCTGCCACTCGCGGCGAGAATTGTTTATAAACACACAAGAGTTGCCACTCGGGCAACTCTTGTGGTTAAGGAATCAGGCGACAATCAGCGGTCGGCGTACTTGGCTCTGCCGAGATTGAAACCTATACCCATGTAGAGGTTAAACGACTTCATGTTATATGGGACAGGAATATCCTCGTACTTGACCATCTTAAGTGGCAGGTAGTCTGCACCTACAAAGAAGTTGAAACCTGTGGGGTGAATATTCAATGCAAAACCCATAACTCCCAGGCGGTTACGACTAAGAAGCGTATGGCTGACAGTTGCCGATATCCAGTTCAAAGGGCGGAAGTTTACAGACGCCGTGAGCTCCGAAAAACTCTTTGAGTGGCGGAACTCGGTGTGCGAGAGCAATCCAAAACCGATGCGGTCATCCAGCACATTATACTCGGCACCCATGTTAAGCGCGCAATTCAAGCGTGTAGAGTACCCCCCATCCTTGACGCTCTTCATGAAGATGTCGGCCTGCCCATCGCTGTCGGCCTCCTCGGTATCAAGGTTCACACCTTTGAAGTAAAAATCAGCCGAGGCCTCCGCCTCAATATGTGTCTTGGGTGACCACTTGATAAAACCCAAATCAACCACAGCCACCGATGCACGCAGGCGGTCGTCAAGCAACGACATCTCGGCACCCAAATCAATGGCTGCTCCGAAGTTCTTGAAATTACCAAGAATCTTGTCAATATCATCGCAGATAACGTCATCGGAGAACTCCTCGCCAGCGACAACCTGCGAAGGGTCAAACATCAGGCCATTAGCACGGATTGAACCGCGCATACGTCCTGTGATGTTGTCCGAGGTGATGTCGGCATACATCTGGTCTATTTCACTTGATATATTCATCAGTCCCACTAAAAACTTAACCCTTGCGCCCGCAGTGAGCGTTCCGAAGCCCAGGTCAACCACCTTGCGCGAGTTGCCTACATACAACTCGGCATAAGATGTAGAGCTGAATGAGGTATTGTCGAGGTTGTAGTGTCCGTTGCCAAGCGACTTCAGCACCTTGAAGATATCTTTCGAGATGGTGATATCGTTGTGGGAACGCATGTTGATACCAAAATTCCAGAACGACTTTTTAGTATGGAATCCCACTCCCAGGATATTTGCATTGAGATTTGCACCCACAAGACCTGTCTTGGGCAGTCGTCCCAGAAACTTATCTGCCGAGATGGATTCATGGAACGCTGTGACAATCTCGCTGTTGTTCTTATAGAAGAAGTTGTTCACCGACAGGAAATTGTTTGACATGGTCATCCCCACACCACTCATCAGCGGCATGGCGATATAACCACGCGTTGGAGCAAGCGCAGGATTCATGTCGGTGCGGAAATATGATCCTTCCATGAAATACGCAGTACGCATCTGCGCCGAGGTATCAATGCTCGCAACCAACGCCACGAAGCACAATGTGATGTATATTAATCTTTTCATACGATCCAAAGGTTATATGTTATCCAAATCTGCGGTAATCTTGCCGCGAATCTCCAACTTGAGTTTCACAGATATGTATTGCTCGGCATTGAGCGATGCGCCGCCCTGCTCTGAACGCTTTGCCTTGAGTTTTAGGCGTATGGCATCAACATCAGCAAGCTGGTTGATGTTGCCGTCCTTGCCGAGTCGGAGTCCTATGCGTATGGTGGATTTGGCCTCGCTCCTGCCATCTGCAGAGCCTTTGAGAGTGTTGTTTGTCTTGGGGATATCAAGTGTGGCTGAGGCGGGATTGCCATTGACATCAAGCAGTTCGGCGTCAAACTCAAAGTCAAGAGGTATAGTATTGACAACATCAGCAATAAAAGTCACATCTCCAACTTTCACATCCATGTCAGCCACATCATCAAATGTGTCGGCAAGGTCGCTGGCGGTCTCCTCAATGGTAATGTCGAGGTTACTATTAAATGTGAGAGGGATGTTTACATCGTAGTTGTACCTGACGGTGTAACTATCCGTAACATATATCGTATGGTCAACATCAGCATCGGTTGAGAACTTCACGTCAAGCTGCACCTTGTCGGGGATATTTCCCGTAAGAAGCTTGTTGAGGTCGCAGGACACGAAGGTATATTGCGGGTTGTCATACTCCTCGCGCAACGACTCATCAGCCAGAATAAGCGTAGTCTGGCTATTCTGAATAGCTCCATCTATCATAGTAGCGGCCTTAATCTTCACATCGTTGATTGCGATGCTGTTCTCGCTCTTCGCCTCACCGTCAATTACGGGTGTGAGCAACGCCGACACTCTGGCATCCAGCGTCAGCGGATTCTCAACATTCAGGGTGATGACAGGCATCATGCCCGCATTATTTATTGAGATGTCAATATCCTCCTCAACGCCACCCATATCAATCGTTGTACGCTCGTTGTATTGGTAAGCCACCTGCCCCTCAAGCGACACAAGCTCCAGCGTGGTCTTGTCAAAGCCTGCCGAGAACTCAATCTCCCTATCGTGCAGAATCTTTGAGAGTTTACTCTCGGTTCCCTCCTCGATGTAGGCCTCAATGTCGGGGGTGAAGTCGAGAGTAAGCGAACCATTTTGTGGCGACAGTCCCCCACCATCAAACGAAAGTGCATCCAGGTTGAATTGAATCTTGTTGCGCAAATTCATCAAATTTGTACGCAGCGTGTGGGTAGAGGCATCGTAACCGCTCTGCTTGCTGTCGTGCAGAGTGAGATATTCGGGCAACCTGGCCTCAATGACAATATGCTCGGCGGTGACATCCTCCAACCAGTTGAGACCTTCGGCAAGCAGATACATGGGTGAGTGGTCCGAGAAACTCACCTTCTTGACACTCTTTACCTCCTCGGGCAGGTCATCAATGGTTATGGATGTTGAGTTGTCGGCAAGTGAACCGCGCTCAAGCAGAACGACTTTGTTAAGCACAATATCAGCATCCTGATACTGCAATTTCGCATTCATATGCAACTCGGGTTGCTCGTTGAAGGTCAAAGTATTTTGGCGCGATGTAATGTCAAACGACACATGATACCCAAATTCCAGCGGAATTTCCAGCACACCGTTCCTCACCAGCGATTCATTGGCTATGCTGGCAATGTAAACGGTGAAGGCAAGTTCCTCGGCACCGGCAGCAATTGCGTGCGCATCGGCAATCTTGTAGGTTGTGGTGTTTTCGTCGTGCTTAACCGCCTTGAGTTTGTTACCATTCTTATCATATAGTTCGTAACCATCATTTGCCGTAAGCTCCAGCGTCACATGTCCGCCTCCGTTGATTGCTGCAAGGTCGTTGAGAGCGAGTACCATATTGACTGCCGCACCCTTGTCGCCCGCAGCCTGGGGCTTGAGATAGATGCGCTTGACGGCCGACAGATACTCGGGCACCTCATATTTCAGACTTTCGCTGACCTTGCCCTCCTCCTCGGCGCTTACCGTATGTCCTGCAGGGACAGTTACCGCCACATTGGCAGGAATCTTCAGACTGCCAAAGTCGGGAAGAATGTAAAAAGGTCTGCTTATAGTGTGCACCGCTCCCGTAATGCCAAACGATGGATATTCGGTTGAAAAGGTTGTCACCGTTTTCTCTATATTGAACTCGGTTTCAACGCCATCAATTGTAATCTCATCACCTTCGCCATTGTAGGCAAGGGCATAGTTCCCATTCTGGTCAATCTTCAGACCTTCAATATCATCCAGACTGATGATGTCGCCAAGTCTCTGATTCTCCAGATACCCCAACGGGAGAGTTGTGACATCACCGCCTATCGCCACCTCGGTTGACACATTGTCGAGCTGAAACTCCTTATCAACACAGGCCGTGGCGGCTAACAATGCTGCCAACGCAACACATTCACGCAGTTTCATATACATTTACTGTTTGAGTTTAGTTCTACAAATGTAATACATATAATTAACAAGTGCAATTTTAGTATCCTGATTTGGTAAAAATAACACATCTTTCGTCATCTGTCCATGCTCCGACAAATGCTACGCGATGCCGTGTAACGCAATACACTACCCTGCCACAAGCTTTTGCCTCGCTGCGAAATGGCAAAATTCTCATTCAAATAAAAAAATCATGCGTAAAGTGCTGATTTTTATAAATTTTAATGTATCTTTGCAGTCGCTTTCGCGCGCGTACGACGTGAGCGCAGGCGTAAAACATTTATTATTAACAATTTAACGGGCGATTGTATCGCAAAAATTTTTCCACAATGGAAGTATTGAACAATGTAGCAAACGAGAGTTTCGATTGGAACGCGTTTGAGAATGATTTGGATCTCTATGGCGGTCAGTCAAAGGAGCAGGTTTCTGAGGCTTATGACAAGACTTTGTCAAACATCGCTGTTGGCGAGGTAGTAGAGGGTACTGTTAGCGAGATCAACAAGCGCGAGGTAACCGTAAACATCGGCTACAAGAGCGAGGGTATGATTCAGGCTACCGAGTTCCGCTACAACCCAGAGCTTACTGTGGGTGACAAGGTAGAGGTTTACGTTGAGTCAGTAGAGGACAAGAGCGGTGCTTTGGCACTCTCACACAAGAAGGCTCGTCAGTTGAAGAGCTGGGACCGTGTAAACGAGGCATTGAACAACGACGAGATCATCAAGGGTTACGTAAAGTGCCGCACAAAGGGCGGTATGATCGTAGACGTATTCGGTATCGAGGCATTCTTGCCAGGCTCA
>JAFOHD010000105.1 GCA_017421945.1 Alistipes sp.
AAGCACAAGCACAAACACAAGCACAAACACAAGCAACCGAATATACCTTCTACGTCGTTATGGGCGTATTTAAGGAGGAGGCAAATGCCGCACGGGCTATTGAGCAGGTGGAGAAAAATATCAAAGACGTCACATGTACTATACGCCCATTCAAAGATAAGCATATGGTCACAATTTTCGGTAGCAACAAGCGTTCCGACTGCAGCACCTTTGCCAAGGCCTATAGCGATATCTATCCTAACTTGTGGATTTACGAAAATAAATAATGCGCTTAGCCGACTGCATAGGTAGAATAATTGACAGCTGCTATATACGTCCATGGTCTTTGATACTTCCTCGCAAAGTCTTTAGGTATGGCGTATGTGGAGGTGTGAATATGTTGCTTGATATTATATGGTATTACATCATATACCATTACGTTATATCAATGCAATACATCAACCTCGGGTTTATTGTTATATCGCCACACGTTGCAGCTCTTATAATCGTCTTCCCTATAACATTTTTGACAGGCTTCTGGCTCAATCGAAATGTCGCGTTTCGTGTTACTGAATTCGGCCAGGGCAAGCAACTTATACGTTATGCACTAACCGTAGTAGGTTCCATTTTATTGAATTATGTGTGCATAAAATTCTTTGTTGAAACATGTGCTATATGGGCCACACCTGCCAAGGCCCTCACCACTATAATTAGTGTTGCTTATAGCTATTTGGCCGGGAGATATTTTACCTTTGTAAAGAGATAACTCAACATTACTCTATGCCATCACGCAGTTTCTGCAACTCGTACATCCTGTCACGGAAACGTATAGCAGCCAGGAAGTCCTGCGATTTGGCAGCACGCTCCATATCTTCACGTGCCTTGTCAATCATCATATTGAGCTGTTCTCGATCCATCTGTGGCACAGAATTATAACTACCTTGAATATCTGCAACCAAGGCATGATGGTCGTCTTGAAGTGGATAGACATTCATATTTTCTGGTCGCTCCATACCTGCCAACAACATGCTTTGGCCCTTGCCGCTCTTCTTTGCCTGATTAGGTACCATTCCATGCTCTATATTATATTTTATCTGCTTCTCACGGCGGCGGTTACTCTGCTCAATTGTAATGCGCATAGAATCTGAGCAATTATCTGCATAAAGAATCACTCTGCCGTTGGGATGACGCGCAGCACGACCAGCCATCTGCGTCAGTGAACGCACATTCCTAAGGAAACCCTCCTTGTCGGCATCCATAATCACCACAAGACTCACCTCGGGCAAGTCCAAACCTTCTCGTAACAGATTCACACCAACCAAAACATCGAACACATCGGCACGCATATCCTCAAGAATCTGCACACGCTCAAGCGTCTCCACATCAGAGTGGATATATCGGTTCCTGATGCCCAAGCGGTCAAAGTAACGTGACAACTCCTCGGCAAGGCGTTTTGTGATGGTACACACCATCACCTTCTCCTTGGCATGCACTCTGGAGTTTATCTCCTCCAGCAAATCATCTATCTGATTCAACGTTTCGCGCACCTCAATCGGAGGGTCTATCAATCCTGTGGGACGTATAAGTTGCTCGACAACCATGCCTTCACTCTTTGTAAGTTCATAATCAGCGGGTGTAGCACTCACATACAATGCTGTACCAACCATCGATTCGAACTCTCCAAACATCAAGGGACGGTTATCCTTGGCCGCAGGCAGACGAAAACCATACTCCACAAGATTCTCCTTGCGGGCTCTGTCACCGCCATACATAGCATGCACCTGGGGCAGCGTGACGTGGCTCTCATCAACAATCATCAGATAATCCTCGGGGAAGTAATCCAGCAGACAGAATGGACGTTCACCCTCGTTCCTACCATCGAAATAACGTGAGTAGTTCTCGATACCAGAGCAATAGCCCAACTCCTTTATCATCTCAAGGTCACACTCCACCCTCTGCTTGATGCGTTGCGCCTCCATCTCTCTACCCTCCTTCTCGAAGAAAGATATTCTCTTACCTAAGTCCACATATATATGCCCGACAGCCTTGTCAATACGCTCCTTTGTAGTCACAAACATATTGGCAGGATATAGTGTCACCTCCTCCAGACTCTCTATCACCTGCCCGCTCTGAGCATCTATAACGTGTATGGACTCTATTTCATCGTCAAAGAATGTGACCCTGTAACATGTATCTCCAAAAGCGGCCATGATATCCACAACATCGCCTCGTGTGCGGAATGTTGCGGGCGTTAGCTCCAGTTCGGTACGAGTATATAACGCTTCAACAAGACGATAAAGCAACAACTTGTAGTTCTGCGTATCACCAACCTTAAGGCGGATGGAGGTAGCATGGAAATCATCTGGATTACCAATACCATATAGGCACGACACACTCGACACCACAATAACATCCCTACGTCCTGAAAGCAGTGCCGACGTAGCACTTAGGCGCATTTTCTCAATATCGGCATTTATCGAGAGATCCTTTTCTATATATGTGTCGGTTGTAGGCAGATATGCCTCGGGTTGATAATAATCATAGTATGACACGAAATACTCAACGGCATTCTCCGGAAAGAAATTCTTAAACTCGCCATAGAGCTGTGCCGCCAGCGTTTTATTGTGGCTCAGCACTATCGTTGGTCGATTCAACTTGGCTATAACATTCGCCATCGTAAAGGTCTTGCCCGAACCTGTAACACCCATAAGGGTATTATAATTCACACCTCGCTCAATTGATTCCACCAATTGAGCGATAGCTTCGGGTTGGTCACCCATCGGAGCAAATTCTGACACAAGTTTGAAATCCATGATACAAAGATATTGAATAATTCAAAAATCAAAATTCAAAAATCAAAATTATTGCTATATTTGTAGAAATATTGCTTCACAGAAATGGCAAAAGATAGAAACATGAGAAATATCGAGAGTGATCTCGAATTCGAGAACCGCATACGCCCTCAAGAGCTATCGACATTCTCGGGTCAGGATAAGATTGTCGATAACCTGAAGGTCTTCATCAAGGCGGCACTCATGCGTGGTGACTCACTCGACCACGTGTTGTTACACGGCCCTCCGGGATTGGGCAAGACAACCCTTGCGAACATCATTGCACACGAGATGGGCGCGCAACTAAAAGTCACATCGGGCCCCGTATTGGACAAGCCGGGTGATTTGGCAGGACTGCTCACCAACCTTGATGCCGGTGACGTTCTCTTTATTGACGAGATACACCGCCTGAGTCCCATTGTCGAGGAGTATCTCTACTCGGCCATGGAGGATTACAAGATTGACATTGTGCTTGACAAAGGCCCCTCGGCACGCTCCATTCAGATTGAGCTTGCGCCATTCACGTTGGTGGGAGCCACAACCCGCAGTGGACTGCTTACCTCGCCTCTGCGTGCGCGCTTTGGCATAAACTGCCACCTCGAGTATTACGACACGCCCGTTCTGGCAGGCATCGTAAAACGCTCGGCACGCATACTCGACATATCCATTGATGACGATGCCGCTCACGAAGTTGCCCTGCGCTCACGTGGCACACCTCGTATCGCAAATGCACTGCTACGCCGTGTACGTGATTTTGCTATGGTAAAGGGTGAAGGACACATCGACCTTGGTATAACCCGCATAGCCTTGCAGGCCCTAAACATCGACTCGCGCGGATTGGACCAGATGGACAACAAGATTCTATCGACCATCATCGAGAAGTTCAAGGGCGGCCCCGTAGGCCTTAACACCATAGCCACAGCCGTAGGCGAAGAGGCCGGCACCATTGAGGATGTGTATGAGCCATTCCTTATCAAAGAGGGATTCATCAAGCGCACGCCCCGTGGTCGTGAGGCAACAGAACTTGCATTCTCGCACCTCGGATTCACACCCAAGCCCGAAGAAGGGACTCTATTTTAGGAACAAAACCGATACAACATGAGACGTATAACTGCTCTGATATTCGCCCTTGTGATGGCGACGACCCTTATGGCCCAGAGCCGTAAGGGTGTACCACAGATACCTGTTTACCCTGAGTTGCAGGATAAGGAGTCATTCTCGATGATTATGGTTCCCGACCCGCAGAGCTACACCAAGTTTGCTGCCAACCAGCCTCTGTTTGATTTGCAGACTGCATGGATTGCGCAGAACATAGATTTGCTGAACATCAAGGCAGCACTCTTCACGGGTGACATGGTTGAGCAGACAGGCAAACTGATTTCCGCACCGCTCCCCAACGAGTACAACGGCGACCAGACGGGGCGTCAGCAGTGGGAGGCTGTCTCACGAGCCTTGAGTCGTCTTGACAACCGCCTGACATACGTTGTGGCACAGGGTAATCACGACATAGGTCACATCACCGCCACCGACCGCCACACCATCATGACCGAGTACATCCGCCCCGAGCGCAACATCAAGTGGGAGAAGAGTCTTGTAGCTACATGCCCAAACTTTGAGGGTGTGCATACTATGGAGAACTCGGCATATGAGTTTGAGGATAAGGCGTGGGGCAAAATTCTTGTCATCACCTTTGAGTTCGCACCCCGTGACGAGGCTGTGGAGTGGGCCAAGAGACTCACCGAGTCGGAAAAGTACAGAAATCACAAGGTCATCATACTCACACACTCATGGCTCGACACTGCCGGCAACCGCATTGCAAAGGAGGGTTACACACTCTCGCCATGCAACTGGGCAGAGGCTATATGGCAGAAGCTGGTATATCCCTCAAAGAACATATGCCTGGTATTGTGCGGCCACACAGGCAGTGCACCCAAAATCAATGGTGGCGAGGCAGAGGAGATTAACTACAAACCCACAAGTTCACTACGTGTAGATAAGGCCATGGATGGTCGCAACATCACACAGATGATGTTCAACTCGCAGCAGGGCGATGGTGACTGGAATGGCAACGGAGGCGACTGCTGGTTACGTATCTTAGAGTTCCGCCCCGATGGCAAGACTATAAGCGTGCGTACATTCTCGCCACTGTTTGCACTCTCACGCCGCACACAGCACATGGCATGGCGTACAGCCGATTATGACCAGTTTGACATTGTCGTTGAGTAATATACCCCACCACAGAACAAGGGCTGCCAACCTTCAACGGTTTGCAGCCCTTTGTGTTTACAGTTTTGAGAGTATTTCAGCCATCACTACACCCATGTGATTTCCAAGTGCGTAACCCACTATGCCAGCACCCAGACCCGTGACTATCGCTTGCTTATTACGCATTGCCACAGCCGCCATAGGCACAAAAGGTGGCGAGTTGATAAATGCCACCGAGGATATCATCATCGAGTCGGCATCAACCCTCAACACCCGGCAGCACACAGCATGAATAAAGAGCGAGATAAAGACAGCAACCAGCATGAACGCCAGCTGATTGACTCCTGCCTTCAAATCCAGAGCCGAAAAATCGGCCATAGTGGCTATTGCAAAGCTGAAAATATAAATCAGATACATTCCCATGTCGTAGCTTAGCTCCAACCTCCTCACCACAGGCACAAACGACGCTGCCACACCAAGCGTGGTGAGCATCAATATAAACACCACCATAAACCACTCTGCGGGGAAGGGAATGGTGGTTGCAGCCGACAGAGCTACGATAATAATAGTCACGCCCACAATCTTAAGCATCTGCACAACACCCTCACGACTTAGGAGTTTGCGATATGAACTGCTCGCTTTGGCAGTTTGCTCTAACGCCACATCTTCGCTCTGCTCCACCTTACGTCGCCCGCCATAGAGCCAACGAAACATGCGTATGCCGACACTGAAGAGAAAGACGAAATAGAGGAACGAGATGATTATGTCGTAGGAGTTTATCAGTATAAAAGTCTCGCTCTTAATGCCAAAGATTGCCTGCAAAGCCGCCGCATTGAGCGTGCCACCCGTATACATACCTGTGATGATGCCACCCACCTCGGCACCTTCATAAACATGGCGGCCAAACAGCATATAACCGATGATGACAGCTATACATACCGACAGAAAACCGCTCACGACAATCTTTAGTTGCCGGCCTGCCTCACGACGCGAGAATACACAACCAAAGAGCATCATCGGTATGGCCAAAGGAACCATTACATTGGGAACAATATCCTGCAACGGCTGAAGATAGGCTCCCAAAACAGGGATATTGCCAATTGCCATGCCCACAGCATACAACACCATGATGGGTCCGAGCTTGCCCAGTAGCGAACTACGATTACACAACCACACAACGCCCGCAGGCAACACACACATCACGAGTGTCAATACGACATATATCAGAATCTCCATAGTTGATTATTTGTGCGTTTTTGGGGAGGGGCTACCCGACCATTGATAACATCTTGTATAATTTCACCTGCTCAACAGCCTCCCTTACATCATGTACCCTGAGGATTGTGGCACCCTGACGCAGAGCCTCCCAATCAAGTGACACAGTACCAGCCAACGCATCGGCAGGGGTTATGCCAAGAGGCTTATATATCATTGATTTACGCGACAACCCAACCAAAACGGGATAACCCATGTCGCATAGTTCGTTAAGATGCGCAAGCAACTGATAATTCTGCTCCACACTCTTAGCAAAACCAAACCCGGGGTCGAGAATTAGTTGCCCCACTCCTTTCGACTTCAGGAACTCGACGCGTTGCTGGAAATATTGACACACCTGCCCAACAATGTCAGCGCCATACTCAGTCATTTGCTGCATGGTCTGCGGCGTGCCACGCATGTGCATGGCGATATATGGGACTTGAGCCGATGCCACCACATCAATCATATCCGATGAGAGTTCGCCCGCAGATATATCATTTATAATTAGCCAGCCAAACTCCTCTATTGCTCGCCGTGCGACATCAGCACGGAACGTATCAACCGACACCACCACATCCTTCGACAATTCACGGACGATGGTTAGCCCTCGGCGCACACGTTGCCACTCCTGTTCAGGAGTAATATCCACAGCCCCCGGGCGTGAGGAGTAACCTCCGACATCCACAATAGTCGCCCCTTGATTCAGGACATCACCAACACGCCTAAAGATATCATCATCGCTGATTGTGCGGCAGCCGTCATAGAAAGAGTCATCTGTGACATTCACAATAGCCATCACCTGTGGCTCAAAGAGGTTTATATTATTGCTGTGACTCATATACCAGCATCTTATGCAGTTGCTCCACATCGCTCTGAAGATAATCCTGACGCAGATTCACAAGCGTGCGGTTGGCCCTGCGGTGCAACTCTTCATCACTCGCCTGATGCTCCATGCGGCGCAGCACATCCTCACGGCTCGCGCCATCACGCTGCATAGTGCGCTCCACCCTAATCTCCTTTGGAGCGAGGACTGCTATGGTGGTATCAACCTCGTTATCGAAATCAGCCTCAAACAGAATAGCACTCTCAAGCACCACATACGCCGAACTTTGCTCGCTGCACCATTGCTGAAAATCAGCCCTTACGGCCGGATGCACAATAGCATTCAGGCGCTGCAACGCCTCCTCATTGCCAAAGACCTGCTGCGCCAGATAGCCACGGTTAAGACCTTCTTCGTTATAACACTCCACACCAAAAGCATCTATCAGTGATTTGCGCACATCGTCACATTGCGCCATCAATGCCTTGGCACGGCTATCGGAATCATAGACAGCAACACCCATTGCACGAAGCATCTCACACACCGTACTCTTGCCGCTACCAATACCACCCGTTATACCTACCTTATACATAGATTCAGGCATTTACTTTATCTCCTCACACATTGGCTCGGGGATGGCAATGGAAGGAATATCACCCACCGAGATTACCTTGATGTCGCTGAAACGGACTGATATGGCATTATGCACCGAATGAGGGTCAAGCACAATCCATCGGCCCAGCAACTCTCCATTATCACCATAGTCGCTCTCCTCCGAGTACTTCAAATCCGACAGTGGCAACTTAAGCTCCTTGCGGTCATAGACGCGGTAACCCAATAAATTGGTACCCTTACCCTCAACAACGCAAGGCACACGCAGACGCTCACCATCCACATTTATCAACACCGAGAAATTTGTCGTGTAGGTATACTGCAACTTGAGAATATACCACAACAGAAACGATGCACACAACAATCCTATGTACACGGGTGAAATGGCACGACGTATGCGCAGCCATAACAACTTTAATCTATTTATAAACTTACCCATAGCAATTGCAAAGTTATAAAAAAAAGGTTGCAACAAAAATGTTGCAACCTTTTTTCACAAGTTTATATTCAATTATTTTGCATCCTTGTCAGTGCGACGCAAAATATCGTATGCAATTGGTGTTGCCACGAATACTGAAGAGTATGTACCGATGATTACACCCACGAGCAATGCGAAGATGAAACCACGCAAGTTCTCACCACCCAGGATAAACATCGCAAGCAGAGTTACGATAGTTGTACCTGAAGTATTCAAAGTACGTGAGAGTGTTGAGCAGATTGCCTTGTTGATGTTCTCGCTGATGACGCGCTTTGGATACAATGTCATGTACTCACGGATACGGTCGAAGATAACCACTGTATCGTTGATTGAGTAACCGATGATTGTAAGGATAGCGGCGATGAATGCCTGGTTAATCTCAAGGTTAAATGGCATAACGCTGTAAAGCAACGAGAAAATACCAATCACGAGCAAAGCATTGTGAGCCAACGCAAATGTTGCACCCATAGCCCACTGCCAACGCTTGAATCGAACAGTGATGTAAAGACCAATGGCGATGAGTGAGAATAACACTGCATAGAACGCGCCAAACAACATATCCTTTGCGATAGCTGGGCCAATCTTCTCAGATGAAATGATACCATTCTCGTCCTCCTGTGTGCTGACAAAACCGTCGAGTGTGATAGGATATGTATAGAAGCCCTTAACCGCCTCGTAAATCAAAGCATCTACCTCGGCTGTGGTCTCCTCTGATGTATCGTCGTACTTATACTGTGTGATGATACGCATCTGGTTCTCGCCACCATACTGCTTAACCTCAAGAGATGACTTTGTAGCATCGTCGCTAACGAGCTTCTCCTCCAAAGCCACACGTACCTCCTCGGCTGATACGCTCTGGTCGAAACGTACTACATAGGTACGACCACCGGTGAAATCAACACCTGTGTTGAAACCAAGCACGAAGAACGAAATGATTGAGATGATTACCAACGAACCTGACAGGATGTAGGCACTCTTACGCTTGCCAATGAAGTCGAATGACACGTTAGCCAACCAGTTCTCTGACCATGAGCGAGAGAATGAAACCTTACCCCACTTTGCCTCAACCCTCTCGATAAGCATGCGAGTGATGAAGATTGCGCAGAATACTGATGTAAGGATACCGATTACAAGTGTAGTAGCGAAACCCTGAACAGGACCGTTACCGAACACGAACAACACGATACCTGTGATGATTGTGGTGAGCTGACCGTCGATAATAGCAGAGTATGCGTTAGAGAAACCGTCCTTGATAGCGGCAGAAAGACCCTTACCTGCGCGCAACTCCTCCTTGATACGCTCGTAGATGATAACGTTAGCATCCACAGCCATACCCATGGTAAGTACGATACCCGCAATACCTGGCAAAGTCAAAACCGAACCGAATGACACCAACACACCCATCAAAAGGAATACGTTAAGTACCAAAGCGATATCGGCCAACCAACCTGCGGTCTTATAGAACAAGCCCATGTAGAGAAGTACGAGGATGAATGCCAATACGAATGAGAACATACCTGCATTGATTGACTCAATACCGAGTGATGGACCTACAACCTGGTCCTGAATGATACGAGCAGGAGCTGGTACCTTACCCGACTTCAACACGTTAGCCAAGTCCTGAGCCTCCTGGATAGTGAAGTTTCCTGTAATCACAGAGTTACCACCCTCAATCTTACCATTTACATTAGGTGCTGAATATACCAGACCATCCAACACAATCGCGATAGGACGACCTACATTCTGACCTGTAAGCTGTGCCCACTGTGAAGTTCCGTTAGATGTCATTGTAAGGTTAACCTCAGCATTTGCACCGTTCTGTGAGTAGTTCTCCTGAGCAGTTGCAACTGCACCACCATCCATAGCTGGCTTGCCATCTACCGAGCGCAGTACATACAGTGCAAAACGACCACCGAAGTACTCCTCGCCCTTAACGCCCCATGCCAATACCAAATCAGATGGCAAAAGGTTCTTAACCTCGGGACGAGCAAGATACTCGTTGATGAGTTGCATATCAGCCTCACGTGCAGCACCTACGATGCAACCACCTGAGTATGATGGATCCAAGAGTGCGAACAGAGGATTCTGCTCACGTGTGAAGCCTGTTGTAACCTCCTCTGCCTCTGTGGCAGCACCAGCAGCCTCGGCTGCAAGGTCAGAAGTCTGCTCTGCGGCAGGCTCTGCGTTCTCCTCTGCGGCAGGAGTAGAAGTAGCCTTGATGAGCTCATCAGCCTCGGCAAGGATAGGAAGAACCTCCTGTGCGTCATATACTACCCAGAACTCAAGTGATGCTGAACCCTGCAAGAGCTTACGTACACGCTCAGGCTCCTTGATACCTGGCAACTCAACCATGATACGGTTAGAGTTAGGGATACGCTGGATGTTTGGCTGTGTTACACCAAAATGGTCGATACGGCTACGCAAGATGTTGAAAGAAGCTGCGATAGCTGCATCGGTCTCGTTGCGGAGCACCTTTACCACCTCCTCGTTTGTAGAGTTAGGAGTGATATCCTTACGGTCAGGGCTTACAAAGATTGCTGCCAATGGAGCACCGTTTGATGACTCGGCATAAGCCTTTGCAAACTCACCGATGTAATCGCTTGCACCTGCCTTGAGAGCTGCGTTTGCACTCTCCAAAGCTGCTACAAATGCTGGATCGTTCTGGCTCTCACCCGCAAGTGACTTAACCAAATCATGCACCTGAATCTCAAGCATTACGTTCATACCTCCCTTAAGGTCAAGACCAAGGTTTACCTCCTTCTCCTTACACTCCTTGTAAGTGAACTTCTTTACCAAGAGGTTGAATACCGGCTCATTCTGGATTGAATCCAAATAATAAGCCTCCTTGGCTGCCTGCTCCTCTTCTGGGAATGCAGCTGCATACTCAACAGCCGCCTTCTCTACACTTCTCGTAACAAACGAGAAAGAGAGCTGATAAATGCACCCAATCACTAAAAGGATTGTGAACAATTTAATTGCGCCTTTACTTTGCATTGTTGTTTAGTTTAATTTTGTTATGTAATAATTTTGTAATTTACACTTATACTGGAGCAACCCCAGAATATATCGGGCAAAGATAAGTAAAAAAAGTCTGAAAACCGAGACTTAGCGACCGATTTTCAGACTTTTTACGCAATTATATACAATATTTTCTACTTTAACCTGAGGGAAACTATTGATTTCGCCGGCAAAACAACCTCAACACACCCTTTCTGTGACTTGTAGCCATCAAAATCGGCGGTCTTGACACACTCGGGATTTTCAAATGTATTATGGTCGTTGATGGCTTTGGCAGTGAGAATCGAGCCGCTGACATCATATCGTTTATCATCATCGAGGGAGATTGTAATCTTGCAGTCACTCTCCAAATCAACATTGGCAAGCGTGATAGTCACCGTACCATCCGCAGCACGTGATGCTGTGGCGGAGAGCATGTCCACAGGACGGTTATTCTTGTCACGAATCTGTCTGGTCTCGAAGTGCAAAGGCAAATATTCGGCATCCTGATGAGGGATATACATTTTGAAGAGGTGGTAGGTTGGCGTGAGCAGCATCTCATCGCCACGTGTGAGAATCACCGACTGCAACACGTTCACCATCTGTGCAATGTTTGCCATCTTCAGACGATAGGTATATTTGTGGAAAATGTTAAGCGAAACCGCTGCAACCATAGCATCACGCAGGGTGTTCTGCTGATAGAGGTGGCCCGGATTCGTGCCTGGCTCCACGTTCCACCATGTGCCCCACTCATCCAGGATGAGGTCGATGCGGCGTGCAGGGTCGTAGCGGTCCATAATCTCGCAGTGACGTTTGATGACGGTCTCCACCTCGGAACACTTGCCCATAACGGCATACCACTCCTCGGCACCAAAATCGGTTGCCGAACCTTTGCGGTTCCAATTTAGCACCGAATAGTAGTGCAACGACAGTCCCTGCATCTGACGTCCTACGCGGCGCATAAGCACATCAGTCCAATTATAATCATAGTCACTCGCTCCGCAGGCGATGCGATAGAGGTGGTTGCCGCTGTAATTCTTGCAAAAGGTGGCATAACGGCGATACAAATCGGAATAATACTCGGGATACATATTTCCTCCGCAACCCCAATTCTCATTACCCACACCAAAATATTTCACCTTCCAGGGTTTATCACGGCCATTCTCGCGACGCAGATTAGCCATAGGGCTGTCGGCATCCGAGGTCATATACTCCACCCACTTTGCCATCTCCTCAACACTCCCACTACCCACATTACCATTCACATAAGGCTCGCAGCCGAGCAGCTCGCAGAAGTTCAGGAACTCGTGCGTACCAAAGCTGTTATCCTCAACCGTGCCTCCCCAGTTGGTATTCACCATCTTGGGACGCTTCTCTCTAGGACCGATGCCATCCATCCAATGATATTCATCGGCAAAACAGCCACCCGGCCAGCGCAGAACAGGCACCTTCAAAGCGCGCAACGCCTCAAGTACATCCACTCTATAGCCCTTTTCGTTGGGAATCTCAGACTCCTCGCCTACCCATATACCGCCATAGATGCAGCGACCGAGGTGCTCGGCAAAGTGGCCGTAAATCTCCTTGGGAATACGCTGTGTAGAGGTTGCTTTGTTATGCAATGTCATCTGCACCGGGGTAGCGGTCGCCTTCTTTGACTCCTGCCCCATCATGCAGCCGAATATACAACACGCCAAAATGGTTAGAAAAAGTTTTCTCATAGTTATGTAAGTTTTAGATTATTTTGCACCTACAAATTTAGAAAATATTATTGTAAAAAATATGGTCGCCTGACAAATATCAAGCGACCATGAAAACTTACTTTATGCAGAGCTCTACTTAACCTCCTCAAACTCTACGTCCTCGGGCTGCTGCTGTGCGCCCTGCGCGCCTGCATCGGCACCTGGCTGCTGCGCACCTCCCTGTGCCTGCTGCTGTGCCTGCTGTGCTGCGTAGAGGTCCTGCGAAGCTGCCTGCCATGCAGAGTTAAGCTCGGCAATAGCGGCATCAATAGCGGCCACATCCTGATTCTTGTGAGCCTCCTTGAGCTTTGCCAACGCACCCTCGATAGCAGACTTCTTGTCGGCAGAAATCTTGTCACCATACTCCTTGAGCTGCTTCTCGGTAGCGAAGATGTTTGAATCGGCTGCGTTAATCTTCTCGATGCGCTCCTTCTCGGCCTTATCCTTCTCCTCGTTAGCCTTGGCCTCGTCACGCATGCGCTGAATCTCCTGCTCGGTCAAACCTGAAGAAGCCTCGATGCGAATCTTCTGCTCCTTGCCTGTGCCCTTATCCTTTGCCGATACGTTCAAGATACCGTTAGCGTCAATATCGAACGTAACCT
>JAFOHD010000106.1 GCA_017421945.1 Alistipes sp.
AGGTAGCCGCCTCTTCAAGCCGAGTCCTAATAAGGGCTCGGTTTTTTTTGTATCTGTATGCCATCTGTTCCTGTGGCGTAATAGCATTTGCGAGGCGGCTTGAAGAGGCGGCAGGCCGCCACCTATATCTATAATCCCTCCCATCTGCCCCCTCCTTTTGATAAGGGTGGGGTTTGTCGCTTATCCCGAATCAAGAGGAGCAAGATTGGGTACAATATGCAGAAAGGAAAAGTAGCATATTTGCAACTCTGCTGTGGCTACATACTCTTTATATATAATCAAACAAAGGCTGCCCAATGGACAGCCTTTTGTGAACCGCAGTAGTACTCGACTACTTTGAAATGCGACGCTCCTTGATACGAGCCTTCTTACCTGTGAGGTTACGCAAGTAGTAGATACGCGCACGAAGTACAACACCATACTGTCCCTTGCTTATAATCCCAAGCATTGCTACCTCACGATATTGTTGCTTATTTAACCTTACGCCCTATATAAGAGGTTGATACGCGTTGCAAGGGTAAGCAATGAAAAATATCAATTAAGTTTTTCGGGATTATAGGCCTCTGTTTGACATTCTGCCGTCTTCTGATGATGAAAAAAACGGGCAAGCGCACGCTGTCGTGGCATAATTGTGTTGCGGAAATCGTAAAATGTACATATATTTGTGAAAACGAAGTGTATAACATATAACGATTTGGCGTATGAGAGTGAGAGAGCAGTTGAAGAGTTGGGCTATGGTGGCTATGGTGTTGCTGGGTGTAGCCTGTGGAGGAGGTGGGGGAGAAGAGCCTGAACCCGAGCATCCGGGGCAGAAACCCGAGCAGCCACAAACACCTGTCAGACCATCGGGGAAGATAAAGTTTGCGCTGGAGCGTAGTCTCTCAGAAACATCGTTTGGCGATGAGGATGATGGCGTGGTGCCCATGGTGTGGACGAGTGGCGAGAAGATTATGATGTTTTGTGCCGAGGCAAGCACACCGAGCGAGTCCATGTCGCTTCGTGGTGTGACGCAGGGCGCGAGCAGCCACACTCAGGCGACACTCACGATGCAGTGGGGCAAGGGCGATAACCACAATTTCTATGCTGCCTATCCATCTACCGAGATATCAAAGCCACGGAGCATATCGCTCTCGGTGCCATCAATACAAACCGTCAACAAGGGTGAGGCACCCGACAAGTCGCTCATAAAGTTGGTAGCGGCGGCCGAGCAGGTTACTCCGAGCGAACTTGTAAATATTGTTTTCGAGCCTGCATTCTCAATGCTCGACATATCATTCACGGCCAGCGAGGATGTGGTTCTAAACCGCATTGTGGTGCGCTCGTTGGATTCAACTCCCGTTGTGGGCGACTATGTGGCAACATATACGGGTTCCAAGTGGCAGTTCAAACCCTCTGACGGAGCCAAGAACCTATCCACAGTAATGGCACTTCAGATAAACGGCAGCGAGGGAGTAAGTCTTGCAGCGGGCGAGAGTGCGCAGTTCCACGCCTTGCTGATGCCGCTGGAGCATGAGGCTCTGGAGATTGACCTGCTGAACTCTGCGGGCCAGGTGTTGCAATGCCGCGTGAATACGAAGATGGAGCCTGCCGTGCGCCACAGTCTTGATGTGGGCGAGTTGCCCTCGCTTGCAGCTACGGAGTGGAAGTCGGTGGGAACTACGTGGATGCAATACCTGCCCGATAATGTGCTGCTGAGCGATATCACCATGCCCGGTACGCACGATGCCGCCACGAAGAACTGCTCGCTTGAGATGTCGCGATGCCAGTCGCTTACCATTGCGCAGCAGCTGGCTGCGGGGGTGAGGTTGTTCGACCTGCGTCCGGGCAAGAACTTCGACATCTACCACGGCTCGGATGCTACGGGTGTGAAGTTCTCGGCAGCGATGACCGATATTGTTGATTTCCTGAACGCTAACCCCCATGAGGGCTGCATGATTTTCATCAAGAACGAGAGCGGTGAGGCGGCGTGGAGTGAGGGCATGAGTCAGCAGCTGGCGCAGTATGCCGACAATATGCTTACATTCAGCGAGGGGCTTACTGTGGGTGAGTTGCGAGGCAGGATTCTTCTCCTTGCGCGCGATACATACGGAGGCACCACCTATGGCGGATTCTTCTCGGCAGCGTGGCCCGACAATACGGCCGATGGCGAGGTGGGAGTGGGTGTGCGTCCTGGTGAGTCACTCGAAAGTTTTTACTTGCAGGACCAGTATAGCAGCGACACCGAGGAGTCGGTAAAGATTGCCTCGCTGAAGAAGTATGCCGACAAGGCCAAGACGAAGGCTGCCAATGTGTGGCTTTGCAACCACACCTCGCTGGCGGGATTCAAACTCTTCTCAATAGGCTCTTCGCCCAAGGACCACGCCAAGAATATCAATCCCGAGGCGGCCGTCTACTTTAACTCCAAGCCTGGACGTCTGGGTATAGTCATGATGGATTATGCTGGCGATGAGAGTGTTGGCGGCGATGAGCTGCTTATGACAGTGATAAATCAGAATGTGAGATATAAGCAGAGTGTGAAGTAACCTCCAGTTTGCACCTTAACGATTTTGCCACTCCCTCGGGGGTGGCAATTTTTTACCCCCAACACATGGCAACCATGTTGACTGCGGCAAAGATAAGCATCAGGCGGTAAAGTGTTTCGGTGAAGCCAAAGCCCATGCGCACAAACATCAGCGGTACGAGCATAGAGAGTGGTACCGACATCAAGACAAATGTGGTTGCTGTAGAACTTGGCAGGAAGCATAAAGCTATACATGCCGCAAGCATGAAGGAGTTGAAACGCATGGCGGTACGAGAGTTTACCTTTAGAGAGTAACGATCTGAAATGACTAACGAGATAGTGCAAAGGACCATCATAATCAACACTCCCAGTAACAATATGCTTGCAGGATTAAGAGTCGAGAAGAGGTGGAACTCGCTGTCGGCGAATGCCGAGTTGTAGATTAATTGCGCAGGATTAAGGAACTCCTCGCCTGCACACCATCCCCAATAGCAAACCGAGAGCAGCGGGAAGATTAAACTACACACTGCCACCAGCCACTGCCGCCACGAGTTGTAAAGCCCCAACACCAATATCGGCAACACTACATACAGAGCTGCTGCGGGGGCGAAGACCAGCGGAATCACTCCATATAGCAGGAATGCCAGCGACAGGTCGCCAAAGCTCTTGGTGCGCATCACACAGCGGTGGATAAACTTCGTAGCATATAGCATCAGCAGCAGTACTGCGCTACTTACGAGGTAGTCACCGCTGACAATCACAGCCGTAGCCATCACACCCAAAATGGGTATTGCCATAAGCGTATAGGCTGGATAAATCGAGTACTTGGCAGCATAACGACCCACGCTCAGACCTGCATACATAACCACTATGCACCATATAACGGCCGAGAGCGACGGAATAGAAGCCTGCAAATTCTGCAACACTATGCCTATGGGTGTGGGTGTGTTTGCTATGGTCTCGTCGCCCACAGGACAAAACGCTGCACGCAATGTCGCCGCTATGGCGATAACGAAGAGCGTTATAGCCAGATCAAAAATTCTATGTTGAGTTACTCGTTTTGTTGCCATTGTATTAAGGCTTTGCGATGCCTTCAACCACAAAGTTACTAAAAAACGGAATATGAGAAAAAATATTTGTAACTTTGTTGTGCTATGCTTGAAAATTTCTATCAAACCAAACTCCTTGAGGCGGGGTGTGATGAGGCAGGACGCGGATGCTTGGCAGGCAGTGTCTTTGCGGCGGCAGTCATCTTGCCTCCCGACTTCCACCACCCGTTGCTCAACGACTCAAAGCAGATGACCGAGCGTCAGCGTGATGCGTTGCGCGAGATAATAGAGCGTGAGGCTGTGGCATGGGCTGTGGCAGAGGTTACGGCCGAGCGTATCGACCAGATAAACATCCTGAAAGCATCGTTTGAGGGTATGAATAAGGCTGTTGAACAGCTGACGGTAAGGCCCGGGTTTTTGGCCATCGATGGCAACAGGTTCTATCCTGCCACCGACATCCCCTTTGCCTGCATTGTGAAGGGTGATGGCAAGTATGCCGACATAGCAGCTGCGTCGGTGCTGGCCAAGACTCATCGCGACGAGTATATGATGCGTCTGCATGAGGAGTATCCCCAATATGGCTGGGACCGTAACAAGGGCTACCCCACAAAACAACACCGCCTTGCGGTTCGGGAGTATGGTCTGTCACCCTATCACCGCAAGACGTTTAATTGTTCTCCGGCACAGCTGGAGTTATTTTAACTCGATCAGCTCTACCGCCACGCCCTCTTCCTCAATGAAGGCTATAATCATGTTGCCGCAGTCGAATGCTGGCAGCAGTATCTTTGTGCCCTCCAGCGCAGCGTTTATATCCTCTACGTTGTAGGCTATGTGCGCGCGGCTCTGTATGAGTTTGTGCATGGGGCTGTCGGGTTCAAAGTAAAGGAACTCCAACTTGTTGGGGCTCAGGGCGTGGTCGGTGATGTGTACCTTCAATGGCTCGATGTATGCCATGCCCTCCATCTTCTCGGCTGAGGGTATTCCAAAGTGGCTTAATGTTCTCATGGGTTTGTTTTTTGGGGGTTTAACTTTTATCTCAACCAAAGTTATGAAATAATCGCTACACGAGCAAATGCAAGGGTCGAAAGTTTTTTCGAGCCAAGAAAAAAACGCATAGAGGGGTAATTGTTGAGATATTTTTTTATCTTTGTAGGGTAAGTTATTGAAGGGATGAAAAAGCGGAGATTGATATTCTTGACCAACGATGATGGTTATGCCGCAAAGGGTTTTGCTGCGGCAATTGAGCTGGTACGTGAATTTGGTGATGTTGTGGCTGTGGCACCCGCCACGCCGCAGAGTGGCCGCAGTCAGGCCATAACCATGTATGAACCCATATTTCTGGAACTTAAGCACTCCGAGCCGGGCCTTGAGGTCTATTCATTCTCGGGTACACCTGTTGATTGTGTGAAGTTCGCCTTCGACCATCTGCTCGCCGACCGCAAGGTGGACTTGGTAGTCTCGGGCATCAACCACGGCTCAAATTCAGCAATCAACGTGCTTTACTCGGGTACTATGGGCGCAGCCATCGAGGGCAGTTTCTATGGATGTCCTGCCGTGGGTCTGTCGCCCACTGACCACAATCCCGATGCCGACTTTGAAGCTGCGAAGGAGTATGCACGCACAATCATCAGCTCGGTGCTTGAGTCGCCCGACGATAGTGGCAGGCCTCTGTGTCTGAACGTAAATGTGCCTAATATTGAGCGTGAGCAGATTCGTGGTGTGAGGGTGTGTCGTCAGTGTCGTGGTATATGGCGCGAGGAGTTCTATCGTCACGAGGATCCCAGGGGCAAACCCTACTTCTGGCTTACGGGAAGCTACACCAACTACGAGCCCGAGGCTACCGACACCGACGAGTGGGCGTTGCAGAACGGCTATGTAGCGGTGGTGCCTGTGCAGATTGACATGACCTCGTATCCGCAGATGTCGTATTTGGAGAGGATTTTGAAATAGTGGGCCCTGCGCTCCGAAGTGTAATCAACAATATATTTAAGGTATGACGGTAAGAGTATTGCTTTATCTGGCGATCGTAATCCAGTTTATCGCCATGTATTATGCCATTCGTTTGGTGCGTGCCACCAAGTATAACTCCATATGGATATTGTTCATCATAGGTTTCGTGGTGTTGGCTGGCGAGCGAGTGTTGCAGTTGCTTATGAGCTATGGCCATACGGTATCACCCTGGACTATCATTTGGTTGGATATCATAGTGTCGATATGTATATCGGTAGGTGTGGTGTTGCTTGACAAACTGATTATATACATTGAGCGATTGAACAACCATCGTCAGATGACCGACAAGCGAATCCTGACGGCCGTCCTCCGTACCGAGGAGAAGACACGTGCCAATTTCTCAAAGGAGCTGCACGATGGTCTGGGCCCTCTGCTCTCGTCTGCCAAGATATCGCTCTCGGCACTTGCCTCGCAGGAGATGGACCCCTCTCGCAAGGAGATATTCGACAATACGCTTTACGTTGTAGAGGAGGCTGTGCGCTCGCTGCGTGAGATATCGAACAACCTTTCGCCTCATGTGCTGGCCGACTTTGGCCTGGCGCGAGGCATACAGAATTTCATCGACCGCTCGTCCTCGCTGCACAATGTGAAGATTTCGTTTGCCACCAATCTCAAGGGCAACCGCTACGATACCGACATTGAGGTTATCATGTATCGTGTTGTGTGTGAGCTTATAACCAATTCGCTTAAGCACTCGGACTGCAGCGATATACGTCTGTCGCTCTCCACTTCGGGCGAGATGCTTGAGTTGCAATACAGTGACAATGGCAAGGGCTTCAATCCGCAGGCGATGATGGATTGCGGCATGGGTCTGTCGAACATAAACTCCCGAATCAACACCCTCAATGGCGAGCTAGACATAGTCTCTGCCAAAGGTAAGGGCATGCGTGCTTCGGTCAAGGTGAATGTGCGCGGAGCATTGCGTCAGGTGGCAGACCGTCCGACACGTGGCAAGTCTTCACGCCAACAAAAAAAACGCAGGTAGTATGATTCGTGTTGCATTGGTAGATGACCATTCGCTTTTCAGGCGAGGTATGAAGCTTCTGCTCTCGTCGCATCCCGAGATTGAGGTTGTGGCCGAGGCTGCGAGTGGCGAGGAGTTTCTCGCATTGCTTGGTGATGTCGTGCCCGATGTTGTGTTCATGGACTACGATATGCCCGGGCTGAATGGTGCGCAGACCACCGAGCAGGCTCTTGGTCGCTATCCCGACATGAAGGTCATCACGCTCTCGATGTTTGGCGAGCATGCCTATTACAGCCACATGATGGAGTGCGGCGCAAAGGGTTTCCTGCTCAAGGACTCCGAATTTGACGAGGTTGTTGAAGCTGTGAGGACTGTAAGCGAGGGTGGCACATACTTCAGTGCGTCGTTGCTCGAGGATTTGTCGCAATCGCTTAGAGTAACCTACCCCTCGGGTGCCGAGCCGGCCGATAGTGACCGCCTCTCGGAGCGCGAGATTGAGATTTTGGTAGGCATCTGCCAGGGGCTTTCCACGCAGGAGATAGCTGATGAACTCTTCATCTCGAAGCGCACCGTGGACAAGCATCGTGCCAACATTCTGGAGAAGAGTGGCTGCAAGAATACGGCAAGCCTGGTGGTCTATGCCATAAAACATCGACTCGTGGAGTTGTGATATGAACACCTGGGACTACATAGCGTGGTTGTGGCGGGCGACTGAGGGTCAGCGTCTGCGTCTTGCCATGCGTGTGGTGGTGGGCGTGATATATGTGGCTCTGTCGCTGTGGTATGTGTGGGTGAGCAAGCATTTGGTCGATATTGTCACCCAGCGCGAGGAGGGAAGTCTGCTTTTGTATATATCTCTGATGGTGGGGTCTCTTGTTGCGCAGGTGTCGCTCTCGGCCTTCACGTCACGCCTTGAGATTGAGGCCGAGGTGGATGTACGCAACCGCATGCGCCACAAACTATTCTCTCACATCATGGACAGTAGTTTCTTCGGCAGCAAGCGTATTCATACGGGAGATGTGATGAACCGCCTGCTTGAGGATGTCGATTATGTGGCCAACACGCTCTGTGTGGTAGTGCCCCAATCCTTTGTCACCACACTTCAGTTTCTGGCGGCACTCATCTTTCTGGCGGTGCTGGATTATCGTCTGGCGATTGTCGTAGCACTCATCCTGCCCATGTTTATGCTCCTGGGCAGGGTCTATGCGCGCCGCATACGCAAATATTCGGTGCAGATTCGCGAGATGGATTCGCGCGTGCAGTCTCACATTCAGGAGTGTATGTCTCACCGCACCCTTGTAGCTTCCATGGAGTACACGCCTCGTGTGGTGGACGACCTTGAACTCATGCAGAACGATTTGCGCGATAAGGTCATGCAGCATACGAGTGTCACGCTCTTCTCGCGCAAGATGATGCAGACGGGTTTGTCGGTGGGTTACATGACAGCCTTCGTGTGGGGCATCTTCGCCTTGAGGGCGGGTGCGGGGTATGGAGTCATGACAGCCTTCATGCAACTTTCAGGGCAGATACAACGCCCCATGATGGAGCTCAGCCGTCAGCTGCCGAGCCTGATTGATGTCGCCACCGCAATCGACCGCATTGCCGCCATTGTCTCCCTGCCCAGGGAGCAGCATGGCGAGAATATCGACATGGGTCGGGGCGTGGGTGTGCGCTTTAATAATGTAGGTTTTTCGTATGACGACAACCACACGATATTTGACGATTTCTCGGTTGATTTTGCTCCACATAGCATCACCGCAGTCGTAGGACATACCGGGGCAGGCAAGAGTACGCTCATGCGCATGGTGCTGGGATTCATCGCGCCCGATAGGGGAGTGTGCGAGTTTTACAACGACGAGCATTGTGCCGCAGCCTCACCCCGCACGCGCTGCAATGTGGCCTACGTACCGCAGGGTAATTCGCTCATCAGCGGCACGGTGCGTAGCAATCTGTTGCTCGGCGACCCCGAGGCGAGCGAGGAGCAGATGCTGAAGGTGTTGCATATAGCCGTTGCCGACTTTGTGCATGACCTTTCGGATGGACTTGATACCATGTGTGGCGAGACGGGTGTGACGTTGAGCGAGGGACAGGCACAACGCATTGCCATAGCACGTGGCCTGCTACGTGGGGGTGATGTGCTGCTGATGGACGAGCCTACGTCATCGCTCGACCCCACAACCGAAAGCCTGCTGCTGCAACGACTCTCATCCTTTGCTGCCAACCGCACCATCATCATTGCCACGCACCGTCCCCTGCCTGCTCACTATTGCGGCAAGGTGGTGAGTCTTGATAAAGTGGTGAGCCTTGATAAATAACTCCAAAAAAAAGGTTGCCCATCAAACACTTGTTGGACAACCTCTTCTACATGTTTTATTACCTCTATCTGCGTGACTCCTTTGCCTCGATGCACTCGGTGGTGTGAGGGACACGCATCAAACGCTCCTTTGGAATAAGTTTGCCTGTGGTCTTGCAGATGCCGTAAGTCTTGTTCTCGATACGCACCAATGCCATCTCGAGGTTGCGAATGAACTTCATCTGGTGTGCAGTCAAACGATTCGTCTCCTCCTTCGACAGGGTTGCAGCACCCTCCTCCAGCACTTTGAATGTGGGGGATGTGTCCTGCGTGTCGTTAGAGTGCGTGATATCCTGACGCAACAACTCATAATCGGCCTTCGCCTGCTCAAGTTTCTGAAGTATGATTTGCTTGAACTCGGCCAATTCACTATCGCTGTATCTTACTTTTTCCTCTGCCATAATCGTAATTTTTTTAATGTTGTAACGTAAAGATAAACTATTTTTTATAAATAAGCAAATCTTCGCATTAAAAATATCACATCACATCTAAAGACGTGTCACGGCAATCTTCAATGGCTCGTCGTCCACATCGCTCTCCACCACGATGCTTCCCTGTGGTACAGATGCAGCCTTCACCTCTGTGGCGAGGGTTTGTGATGCGATGTATGGTGCGAACTGCTCGATAGCACCGGCCACAATCTCCTTCTCCTCAATCTCGACCTTAATCTTGTCGGTCACTTCAAATCCAGACTCCTTGCGGATATTCTGAATACGGTTAATCAACTCGCGTGCCACACCCTCACGGCGCAACTCATCTGTTACGGTGATGTCGAGTGCTACGGTGAGCTTACCCTCCGAAGCTACCAGCCAGCCTGGCATATCCTCCGATGTAATCTCAAAGTCGGCAGGTGTTACCGTCACCTGCTCGCCCGCAAGCTCAAGAGTGGTCTCTGCTGCCGACTCGATGGCTGCAATCTGCTCCTGCGAGAACGTAGCTGCAAGAGCCGCCATGGCCTTTGCTAACTTGGCGTAGCGCTGGCAGAAGTTCTTGAAGTTGAGTTTTATACGCTTGGTGATGATGCCTGTGGTGTCGCTCAGGAGTTCTATCTCCTTCACATTCACCTCGCCCATGATTAGGCTCTTTACAGCCTCTATGTGGCGAGCCATCTCCTGGTCAAGCACAGGGATGAGAATCTTTGTTAGCGGCTGGCGCACCTTGATATTGACCTTGCGGCGCAGGGCCAGCACCATGGAAGATGCGCGCTGTGCTATATCCATTGTCTGCTCCAGGTCGCTGTTGATGAGAGCCTCGTCGGCTACGGGGAACTGCGCCAGGTGTACCGATGACTCGCTGTGGCGGCCACTCAGGGCATTCAGGTCGCAGAAGATGCGGTCTGAGATGAATGGTGCGAAAGGAGCTGCGAGCTTTGCCACAGTCTCCAGACAGGTGTATAGTGTCTGGTATGCAGCCAGCTTGTCGTCACTCATGCCGCCGCCCCAGAAACGCTTGCGGTTCAGGCGCACATACCAGTTCGAGAGGTTCTCGTTCACGAAGTCCTGGATGGCACGTGCCGCAGGTGTTGGGTCGTAGTCGTTGAGGTAACGTGTGACGTCCTTTATCAGAGTATTCAGCAGCGAGATAATCCAGCGGTCAATCTCAGGACGCTCGGCAACTGCAATCTCAGCCTCCTTGCCTGTGAATCCATCCACGTTGGCGTAGAGGGCGAAGAATGAGTATGTGTTGTAGAGTGTGCCGAAGAACTTGCGGCGCACCTCGTCCACGCCGTCCTTGTCGAACTTGAGGTTGTCCCAGGGCTGCGAGTTTGAAATCATGTACCAGCGTGTTGCGTCGGCGCCGTAGGTTGAGAGCACCTCGAAAGGATCTACGGCGTTGCCCAGACGCTTCGACATCTTGTTGCCGTTCTTGTCCAGCACCAGACCGTTTGAGATGATGTTCTTGAACGCCACCGAGTCGAAGAGCATTGTTGCTATGGCATGCAGCGTGAAGAACCATCCGCGTGTTTGGTCCACACCCTCGGCGATGAAGTCGGCGGGGAAGACGTTGTTGAAGTCGGCGCCGCCATTCTCGAATGGGTAGTGCAGCTGAGCGTAAGGCATTGCGCCCGAGTCAAACCACACGTCTATGAGGTCGCTCTCACGCTTCATGGGCTCACCCTTTGACGATGTGAGGACGATGGAATCAACATAGGGGCGGTGCAGGTCGATGTTCTCCACCGAGTAGTTCTCCTTCGACATGTCGCCCACCTTGAAGTTTTTGAAAGGGTTCTCCGACATGTTGCCTGCGGCGATGCTGCGCTCAATCTCGGCCATGAGCTCCTCCACCGAGCCTATGCACTTAAGCTCTGTGCGGTCCTCGGTCGCCCATATAGGCAGCGGCGTGCCCCAGAAGCGTGAGCGCGACAGGTTCCAGTCGTTCAGGTTCTCCAGCCACTTTCCGAAGCGTCCCGTACCTGTTGATTCGGGCTTCCAGTGTATTGTGGTGTTGAGTTCCATCATGCGCTCCTTCAGGGCTGTGGTCTTTATGAACCATGAGTCCAGCGGGTAGTATAATACGGGTTTGTCGGTGCGCCAGCAGTGAGGGTAGTTGTGAGTGTGCTTCTCAATCTTGAAGGCCTTGTTCACACCCTTCAGGTTTATGGCGATGAACACGTCGAGCGACTCTGCCGCCTGTGCAGCAGCCTCGTCGTAGCGGCCCTCCACGGTGAACTGTGGGTCGTAGGCGTTCTTCACCCAGCGGCCCTCATACTCTTTGTACGCCTCGGCATCGACGCACTGCTTCACGAACTCCTCGTCGAGCTCCTCCATGAGGTAGAACTTACCCTGCAAATCAACCATTGGGCGCGTTTCGCCGCGCTTGTTTATCATGAAGAGCGAGGGGATGCCTGCCTGACGTGCCACGAAGGCGTCGTCGGCACCAAACGTGGGGGCTATGTGTACTATACCCGTACCATCCTCCACCGTCACGTAGTCGCCCGGAATCACGCGGAAAGCCTTCTGCTCGGCACTTTGCCAGTTACCCTCGGCGTCCACCTCCACAGGCTTCACCCAGGGTATGAGCTGCTCGTAACGCATGCCCACCAGCTCGGGGCCCTTCCAGCGACCCACCACCTCGAAAGGTATGAGCTTGTCGCCCGGCTTGTAATCCTCCAGGGCCATGCCCTCGGCCTTCTTGTTAAAGTGAGCATAGAGCAGAGGCTCTGCCAGCACGGCTGTAATCTTCTCGCCTGTGTATGCGTTGTATGTGCGCACCGCCACATAGTCAATCTTTGGGCCTACGCATAGCGCTGTGTTCGAAGGCAGGGTCCAGGGAGTTGTTGTCCACGCCAGGAATACGGGCGTGCCCCATCCCTCCATTTCGGGCTTTGGCTCTGCTATTCGGAACTGCGCCACCATGGTTGTATCCTTCACGTCGCGGTAGCATCCCGGCTGGTTCAGCTCGTGTGTCGAGAGTCCTGTACCTGCTGCGGGCGAGTATGGCTGAATGGTGTAACCCTTGTACAAAAGGCCCTTTTCGAAGAGCTGCTTCAGGAGCCACCACAACGACTCGATGTATTTATTGTCGTAAGTGATGTATGGGTCGTCCATGTTCACCCAGTAACCCATCTGCTTTGTCAGGTTCTCCCACACGTCGGTGAACTCCATCACCGCCTCGCGGCATGTGCGGTTGTACTCCTCGATAGATATTGTCTTGCCTATATCCTCCTTTGTTATGCCGAGTTTCTTCTCCACGCCCAGCTCTACGGGCAGTCCGTGAGTGTCCCATCCCGCCTTGCGGTGAACGAGGTAGCCCTGCTGGGTCTTGTATCGGCAAATCACGTCCTTTATCGTGCGTGCCATCACGTGGTGGATTCCGGGCATGCCGTTTGCCGAGGGCGGACCCTCATAGAAAACGAATGTAGGATGACCTTCGCGTGTTGAGATGCTCTTGTGGAAAGTGTCATCAGCGTCCCACTGTTTCAAAACCTCGTCGGCAACCTTTGCCAAATCGAGTCCTTTGTACTCGTTAAACTTCATAGTATCTATATTTTTGTTCTTTTTTGCTTGTTTTGGGCATAGATATGTGTCTATATCGTGCAAAGATACATATATTTATTATGAAATTCAAAATTCAAAATTCAAATTTTTTGGCTGACACGCCAGCAGCCATACTATGCGCTATAATATTGCAAGAGATTCTCTCTTGATACTACCTTTTGGTGACAAAAGGTAGAGCGAATTTCAAGAGTTTCTCTCTTGTTACTACCTTTTGGTGACAAAAGGTAGTGCGAAAATCACACGGTGATAAATTTTAGGGTGCATAGAATGAAATTTCCTAAAACGGATGCTTCGCACTTTTATTTAAGATGAAAAGTTCTCCGTTTTTTAACGGAAATTTCCTCCCACGCCCTTATTCCTAAAATTCATCTGCCGTGGTTATGGCTTGTCGCAACGTAATACTACGGGTATTATACTCCACCCGGAGCATAGCGACCAAAGTCCCCCGCCTCGGAGCGCAGCGACCAAAGTCCCCCTTTACAGAAAGGGGGATTTAGGGGGATAGGTAATACTTGTAAAATGGCGCATGCCATAGGCTGCGACTTGGGTGGCAAAATCACTGACGGACACACACAGGTAGCGAAAAATAGCACCCCGACCGCAATCTCTGGGATTTAGGGGGATAGGTAACACTTGCAACATGGCGCATGCCATAGGCTGTGACTTGGGTGGCAAAATCACTGACTGTCACACACAAGTGACCGCCGCAAGCCTACCTACCGAATAAAAAACACACACTCCCGACCTTCGGGTGAAGGTCGGGAGTGACGTTATGAATCAAGTAAATTGATTACTCAATGATAGTATTCAACTTCTCGATAACTGGCTTCATGTCGTTGTAAGCCTTGATACGCTGCTCCTGAGTAAATGCCTCGTCGTAGATACGAACAGTAGCAACCTTACCATTCCAGCCGTGGTTCATACCACCATCATCCGCTGGACAACCAGGAACGTTCAACAATGTACCAACTTTGAATTGACCCAATGGACGTGCAGTATTACACTTGTCACCGTCGATAAACAATCCAAACTCCATAGTCTTGGCATCCCAAACATACAAGAAGTGTGTGAATGACTCAATCTTGGTTACTCTATCTGAGTAGTATGGGTAACCAGCCTGCTCGCCATCTCCCCAGTTACCCCAGCTATATGCTTCAGCATTAGCGTAGTTGAGCCAGTAGCAATATGTTGGGCTCGTTGAACGCAATCCAAGACCCCAGTGCTCTGTTGCGAATGGACGCATCCAGTAGTCACCCTGGCAGTAATCTGATACGCAAACAAACTCCATAGTAAAGCCGTCCTGCAACTTGCTAACGAAGTCAGCGTTATCGCCAAACTTGATACTGTAGAAACCGTCATGGTATCTTGAGTTACTGATAACTGTTAGGTCAGGTGAAGCCCATTTTCCATCATTAGGCTTAATTGCGAAGTATGCAATGTTGCCAACCTCAGGAACATTAATAACCTCAGTCAAGTCGTTGAGCTTAGACTCAATAGTCACCTGTGCAGTACCTGCGTTAGTTGCGTTTCTATCATCGCCCCACTTAAGATCCAACAATGGCTGGTTGATAGTCACACCCTCAGAAACGGTAACAGGCACGTCAGGAAGTTTAGTTGCAGCGTACTTAGCAACTGCCTCCTCAGCTGTCAATGGCTGGTCGTAAATCTTAACCAATGCTACATCACCATTGAATGCCATGCCGATAGAACCAGAGAATGTAGCACCCTCGTTCTCAGTGTTAGGATAACCACCGACTGTCAAGAAGTTACCTACCTTGAACTCGGTTACGTTCAAAGTCTCAGAGTCAAGAACACCGTTAGTGTATGATCTTACGCACTGGTTATCTGCATCATAGATAAACAATGCGTGCTGGTACTGACTAAGGTTGCAAACAGACTGAGTCATGATGTCGGAACCGCCACCCCATGGCCTCCAGTCGTTACTGTTGAAGTGAACATACCAAGGCTGACCGTGGTTAGCGCACTTCTTGTAGAAACGGAATCTGTTAGAAGCCGCAGGGCTTGTCCACCAATCCCATGTGTCAACAATGTGAGTAGATACAACCTCGAATGTGAAACCATCCTGCAAAGTCTGCAAGAACTCCTCCTGCTGAGAGTAATCAACCAAGAAGAAGCTGTGATTTCTGGCGTCGTTGTAAGCCATGAAGCTGAACTGAGCGATGTTGTTCTCAGTGTACTTAGGATGAGTGTAAACACGCAAGCTTGGAGTCTCGCCATTCGCAGTCTTGTAAGTAGTTACAGGCATCTGATACTTACCGGCATCAGTTGCAGAACCGTCTGTGTTGAACTTAATATCGAGGATTGTCTGAAGTGGCAACTTCTCTACAATCTCAAGAGTTGCAAGCTCTACAATCTGGTTGCGACCAACTGTAACGGCTGGAGTCTCCTCATCAACACGGAAGTTCTTACGGATGATGTTGTCGTAAGAGTCAACAATAGTAATCTGGTAACCCTGAGAGAATGTTGTAGGAGGAATCAACACGTAGAATGGAGTAGCCTCCTCTGCGGTTGCACCCAAAGTAACAGCCTCAGCAGCTGTAAGGGTAACCTTGTCAGACTTCAACGCTACAACAGAGAGGTTTGGCTCGCTGTCAGCACCGCAAGTAGCCTCGGCAGTACCTGCCAAAGACTCGCCGTTAGCGCCCTTAATCTCAACGCTCTTGATAGCAGCTGTACCATACAACTTAACGCAAGCGATACCTGCAACCTGCTTGAACTCCATCTCGGTGCTTGTGCCGTTTGCAGAAACAGCCACCAATGGAGTGTTAGCGAGGCTGATACCACCGGCTACGTAAGCCTGGTCAGCAGGGAACGAAAGCTTAACCTTGCCCTCGCCCTCGATGCGGTTAGCACCCTTGTATGGGTGGATACCGTAAACATTACCAAGGGCATCGCTCTTCTCGAGGTTGTCCTCCTTCTTAAATACGCTTGTCTCTGCCGAGTAAACAAACTTCTCGTTTGTCTTGCTGCGGAATACAGAAACAGCAGTGCCGTTCTCCCATGCCAATGAGATACCAGGAGTAGCCTCAATTGTGAAAGAGGCAGCAGGAATCTCGTCTGTATTACCACCCTGAGGTGTTACAGGACCGTCCTCACTATCGCTACAGCCTACCAATGCAGCAAGCAGTGCGAAAGAAAAAAGTAACTTTTTCATAGAATTGTTATTAAATTAGTAAAATTAGTGTAAAATGTTTGGTCTTACAATTTTGAAAAACACGAAGCTAATTGCACTTCGTAAACACAAAATTATACAAAAAAACGCAACTACCAAAAAAAAACTCACAAATTTACCTATAACAGTAGATTAAATTCGGTTTTTTTTGTGGTAGCGATGCTGTTTGCGGCCTGTTTGCGACCCTCTGTGCTATGTCGGCCGAGCGGTGGGGCGCAACGCCGTAGTGGCGATTCCCGTGCGTCAGCCCAACTTGGAATTTATAGATGTATAATAGACTTCACGGGAGCAATCTGCTCAAGACGCTCCTTGCCGTGCAGGAAGTCAAGCTCCACGAGGAAGATGAACTCGTCGATGACAACCTTCACGGGCTTGCCGTCACGGAGAATCTTCTGCTCCATCATCGAGCGCGCAATGCCTTCGGCGGTGCCTCCCGTGGCGAGCAAATCGTCGAGGATTGAGATGTGAATCTCGTCGCCCTCGCAGTGGGCGGCAGCAATGTCGCTCAGGCGGTAGAAAAGGTGGTCGGAGCCATACTCCTTCTCAATCTCCACATCGCACAAATCGCCCTCATTGTAAGGGAGTTTGCCGCTCTTGCGGATGGGGATGATGCTCTGCACCTCGGGCTTGGAAATCATCAGCGGAGCCGAGAAAAGAAACCCTCGAGCCTCGGGGGCGGCGATGTTGGGCGCGGTGAGCAGATTGCCAATCTCGCCGATGAGCCGGGTGAAAATCTCCTTGTCCTGCAAAAACGGAATGATGTCCACGAAAACAATACCCTCCTTGGGGAAATCCTTGTAAAATTTAAGTGCCTCTTTCATTGTGTAGAATGTGGTTAAACGCGGGAGTGAAACAACGCCCATAGCAAAAGTAGTAAATTTTTTATCACCTAAGTGTATTTTTATATGCAAAATTCATGTTTTTTTGTTTTTTTTACTATCTTTGCATCAATTGGAAAATAATGAACTTAAAATGCCGAAGTTTTATGACAAGGTAAATGTACTCCGTAAGCCCGAATGGTTGAAGATTCGCCTGCAAAGCAACGTCGAGTCCGCCGAGGTGGAACGTATCGTCAAGCAGCACTCGTTGCATACCATTTGCAGTAGCGGTCTCTGCCCCAACAAGGCGGAGTGTTGGCGTCGTCGCACGGCAACATTTATGATTCTGGGCGAAGTGTGTACACGTGGATGTAAATTTTGTGCCACACAAACGGGTAAACCCCTTGCTCCCGATCCCTCAGAGCCCGAAAAACTGGCCGAGAGCGTGAGACTTATGGGACTTCGACATGTTGTCGTGACTTCTGTCACGCGCGACGACCTCCCCGACGGCGGTGCCGCTCATTGGGCACGGGTGGTGGAGGCTGTCCGCAAAGAGAATCCCGACGCAACAATTGAGCTCCTTATTCCCGATTTGGATGCTCAAGAAGACCTTATTCAGGTCGTTTTGGCATCCCAGCCCGACATCGTTGGGCATAACATCGAAACCGTCGAGCGACTAACACCGCTGGTGCGTTCCCGTGCGAAGTACCGCACAAGCCTGCGCACACTGGAGATTATTTCGGCAAGTGGTGCAGTAGCAAAGAGTGGACTGATGGTCGGACTTGGCGAGAGCGATGATGAAGTATTGCAAACGTTAAGAGACCTGCGTGAAGCGGGTGTCGAAATTGTGACGCTTGGCCAGTACCTTAGACCCTCTCTGGAGCACTATCCCGTTGCGGCGTATATCACTCCCGAGAAGTTTGAATGGTACCGCGAGAAGGCTCTCGAGATGGGCTTCAGCTACTGCGCAAGTGCGCCTATGGTGCGCTCGTCGTACCTGGCTGATGCCGCGCTGGAGAGCGTCAAGCGTAAGTTTGCCGAGAAGTAGGGTGGGTAACCCGACCTTCGCGGCGCAAGCTTTTGACCGAAATGAAGGGGGTATTGTACAAAGACTTAGGGCGCATGGGCTACTGCGAGTGCTGGGATAAACAGCGCACGATGTTTGACTGTCTGTTGCAGTCAAAGCGCGGCGAGGTGTGCCACGGAGTCGAAATCGGCGATGCGGGCATTTTGTATCTTGTAGAACACAATCCTGTTTACACATTAGGCAAGAGCGGGCGGAGCGAGAATATTCTCGTCTCGGAGCCATACTTGCGCTCGATAGGTGCCGAGTTCTATCACATTGACCGAGGCGGTGACGTTACATTCCACGGCCCGGGGCAGGTGGTGGGCTATCCCATTCTCGACCTGGAGAAGCTCGGCATAGGCTTGCGCGATTATATCAATTCCCTCGAGGAGGCCATCATCGGCGTGTGCCGTGAGTGGGGCATCGAGGCGGGACGTGTGGCAGGTGCTTCGGGCGTGTGGCTCGACGGCGAGAGCCCACGTGCAAGAAAGATATGCGCCATAGGTGTGAGGGCGAGTCGCTATGTGACCATGCACGGCTTTGCAATGAACGTGAACACCGACCTGAGGTATTTCTCTCATATCAACCCTTGCGGATTTGCCGACAAGGGGGTGACGAGCCTGGAGAAGGAGCTCGGCCACAAGGTGGATATGGAGCAGGTGAAGGCGCAGATTGTTAAACATTTAAGTGAAAAATTAAAAATTGAAATATATAAATAATAAAATTGTAAGTTATGCCTATAGAGAAGCGATGGGTAGTGAGGCCCCATGGCGAGATAGAGGTGGTGGAGCGTCTGGCTCAGCACCTTCGCATGTCGCCTGTCCTTGCGAACCTACTTGTGCAGAGAGGCATCCTTCACCTGAACTATTTCTATAAGTCATTACGAATATCAGTATTATACCTATTAATATAAATTCCATTTTTATCACCTACTTTCTTGTAAATTTTTCATTTACATTGTTGGTTGACCGTATTGTGTTGGTCTTTGTACTTGGACATTTTGTTGTCCATTATTCATTTGTCTATTTTGATAATTTTGATTCTGTATCACTTGATTTGATACTGGTTGTTGCATTTGATTTATATTATTTTGTGGATAATTTTGGTAATATTGTTGATTTAAATTATTTACAATTTGTCTTGTTGGTTGCGGCTGATTTGTGTTTTTACTATTATTTTGCATTTGTTGATTTTGTATTGGTCTATTCATTTGATTGTAATTTACTGTTTGAATTGAATTATCAACCTTATATTCGTTATTTTGACCAACTTGTTCTTTAAATTGTTCTTTTACCAAAATATCTGGTTCTAATATTACACCCTGACTTTCTAGATAACCCAATAAATATTTACTAGGGTTATGTAGTGTAACATTCCCATCTGGAGTTTTTTTGTATAAAACATTATGTTTTGCTTCGTTATCTTCAGTTACATAGAACTCAGTTACTTCAGCAATTTCTCTATGAAACTTTTGTCTTTCTTTACTATAGTATCCTTTAATATGAACTCCTAATTGAACATACCTATGAATACTTC
>JAFOHD010000107.1 GCA_017421945.1 Alistipes sp.
CGTATGGGCTTGGGGTACGACTTATACTGACTTTGGCAAACTGATGCCCGGCCCGCTGGAAGTGGCTAAGAGCATGGTTGGCTATATCACCGGTGTGATCGGTAAATGCGGCCTGCTGATGCATATGCTTCACTCTCTGCGTCGCGTGCTGATCGGATTCCTGCTGGGCTCCACCATTGGCATCTGCCTGGGTTTGACCATGGGCCGTTACCTGAACCTTTACATCTGGAAGGGTCTGTGCCGATGCGCTAACACCAATGAAGAGTGCAAGCATCAAAAACATTAGTTTTTTCATAGTCTTATAAGAAGTTTTAAGTTAACAATTATTCTTCTTTTTATTTTGTGGTGACGCCTCTACTTGTTAAACGCCCTAATAGTTAAGTTTCGTATTACTTATCTATTTTATTTGTGCGCAAGATAGTGATTTTTTCGCAATCTGCGAACTTTTTATCTCAAAAAAATGTGAAGTGACGAAATTAGCAGGTGAACTGCACATAAAATAGGGATTCGATAACCAATTTAGTTACCGAATCCCAAAATCATGTGGCTCATCATCTCGCCATATTTAGGTTATTTGCGCTCTGGCTTTATATCCCTAATTCTCAACTGTTTAGACACTGTGCCACGATAGTGGTTTTCAACAATCTGGTAGCACACCGATATAGGCTTGCCCGAACGTACCCACTCGTAGTGTGTTGGCTGCTGGAATGCTATGGCAGCAATAGAGGTGTGGGGCTTCTCACCCTCGATGAGGTCCATGCGAATATGGTCGCACTCGGCACCTACCAATCTTGCGTCGCCACGGTTGCTCGCACCTTTGGTCATAAAGACAGGTGCGCTGTTGCCAGGGCCAAAAGGCTGAAAACTGTTGAGCTGTCTGTAGAACTCGTCGGTGATGTCCGAAAACATCAACTCGCTGTCGATATCTACTTGGGGCACAAGTATGTTAGGGTCTATGTTGCGCTCTACATAGTCGTTGAAACGCTTGGTAAATGCTGCAACATTCTCCTCCTTCATGGTTAGTCCTGCGGCGTACATGTGTCCACCAAAGTTCTCCAAAAGGTCAGAGCATGACTCAACAGCCTGATATAGGTCGAATCCTGCTACCGAGCGTGCCGAGCCTGTGACAAAACCATTCGACTTTGTTAGCACAACAGTAGGGCGGTAGTAGGTCTCAATAAGTCGTGATGCTACAATGCCGACGATGCCCTTCATCCATCGAGGATTGTATATCACAGTGCTCTTGAGAGCCTTAATCTCGGGGTGTGACTCCACATAGTTGTGAGCCTCCTGTGTCACATTGCGGTCGATGCTCTTGCGATCCTGGTTGAACGAGTCGATAACCTCGCCAAAGCGTGCAGCCTCCTGCTCGTTACCCTCGATGAGAAGGCTTACGGCAGCATGACCTCCCGAAGGAGCAGCATTCTCATCATCCTCATCCATGCGCATTCGTCCTGCAGCATTGATGCGTGGGCCAATCTTAAAGACAATGTCGTCGATGGTGATATTGTGTCCATGGAGACCACAAATCTTGATTATCGACAGCAAACCCTTGGATGGTTGAGAGTTTAGTTTCTTAAGTCCGTAGTATGCCAATATGCGGTTTTCGTCCACAAGTGGCACAATGTCGGATGCGATGCTGACAACCAACAAATCAAGAAGATGCTCAATCTCCGAGAATGCAATGTTGTTGCGTCGTGCATACGCCTCGACGAGTTTAAAACCAACGCCACAACCCGACAACTCATCGAAAGGATAGTTGCAGTCGTTGCGCTTGGGGTCCAATACAGCCACTGCCGC
>JAFOHD010000108.1 GCA_017421945.1 Alistipes sp.
AGTCACTTGGCTGATCATGTCAACAACCTCTACGCTCTTGATAGAGTTCTTTGCCAATACGGCAGCAGGACCACCGATTGAGCCGAGGTAGAAACCTCCGTTGGCCTGGCATGCGTCAGTTACGGCCTTCGAGCGGTTGCCCTTGGCTACCATAACCATTGAGCCTCCAGCCTTCTGGAACAGGTCAACGTATGGGTCCATACGGCCTGCTGTTGTAGGGCCAAACGAGCCTGAAGCCATACCCTGAGGAGTCTTGGCAGGACCAGCGTAATATACGGGGTGCCTCTTGAAGTACTCTGGCATTGGCTTACCCTCGTCGAGCATCTGCTTGATGCGAGCGTGTGCGATATCGCGAGCCACGATGAGTGTACCCTTGAGGTTGAGGCGGGTCTTGATAGGATACTGCGTAAGAATCTCGCGCACCTTGTCCATACCCTCGTCAAGGTCAATATCAACAGCGGGAGTCATTGCAGGAGCCTCGGCTGGCAGGAAGCGAGCAGGGTTCTTCTCCAGCTTCTCAACAAAGATACCCTCGGGAGTAATCTTCGCCTTGATGTTACGGTCGGCCGAGCAGCTTACGCCAATAGCCACAGGGCAGCTTGCTGCGTGACGTGGCGCACGGATAACACGCACATCGTGAACATAGTACTTGCCACCGAACTGCGCGCCCATGCCCATCTCCTGGCACATCTTGGTAATCTTCTCCTCCCACTCCAAATCGCGGAAGCAGCGACCACCCTCATTGCCCGATGTTGGCAGATGGTCGAGATAACCGGCCGAAGCCTTCTTCACGGTTGAAAGACACATCTCGGCCGATGTACCACCGATGCAGACTGCCAAGTGGTAAGGAGGACAAGCCGATGTACCCAAGTCCTTCAGGTGCTCCTTGAAGAAAGCTACGAGTGACTGCTCGTTCAAGAGAGCCTTGGTCTGCTGATAGAGGAATGTCTTGTTGGCTGAGCCACCGCCCTTGGTGATGAACAGGAACTCATACTCCATTTTCCCCGGGTGACCTGCATAGATGTCAATCTGAGCTGGGAGGTTGGTGCCCGAGTTCTTCTCCTCGGTCATGGTGAATGGCACTACCTGCGAATAGCGGAGGTTGCGCTCCTTGTATGTCTCGTACACACCCTTTGCGATGCACTCGGCATCGTCAGCACCTGTGTAAACGTCCTCGCCCTTATGACCGATGCAGATTGCAGTACCTGTGTCCTGGCATGTGGGCAGCTCGCCCTCGGCAGCCGTTGCCTGGTTAAGGAGCATTGTGTAGGCTACAAACTTATCGTTTGATGATGCCTCGGGGTCCTCCAGAATGTTTGCCAGCTTCTGCAAGTGTGAGGGGCGCAGGTAGAATGACACGTCGCTGTAAGCGCGCTTCGAGAGCAGCTCAAGACCTTTGGGGTCAATCTTCAAAATCTTGCGTCCGTCGCACTCAACGACCTTGACATAATCTGTGGTGAGAAGCTCATACTCTGTGGTATCCTTCTCGATTGGATAGGGTTCCTGATAGATGAAATCAGCCATAGTAATGTTTTATTTGTTTTGTAATATTAGTTTCCTAAATGTAAATCCTCACAAAGTTAGTAATAAAAGCGGAATAAATCAATACTCGATGAAATATAACAATAACGAAGTGGTAACTTTTGGAACACACATTTTTTCGGGAACATATAATTTGGTGCTGTTAGGCCAATGCGGGGAGCGATGTGTATTTACAATATTAATGTACATACGCCCATTTTTTTTTGTTTTTATGCAAATTTTTCATATCTTTGAGAAGGTATATTCTAAAATATGACTAAACGCCTTACATACCCTGTCCTCCGTAGTAATCTGTTCGGGGGGGGGTATCTTGCTGATATTCAGCAAGATAGAGTGCGTATTATGTAATCCAAGCAACATATTTCCACGTTTTTACCTCACATCGTAGGATGTGGGGCAGTTGTGTTTTGTCTAATTTTTAATTTCAAACTTTACAACTATGAAAAATTACTTACTATCAATTTTAGCGGCGGCAGCTGTTTTATGCACCGCATGTGGCGGAGGTGATGAGCCAGCCAAAGTCAATGCTACGGGAGTGAAGCTCGACAAGACAATGGTTGTTTTGGAGGTTGGCGAGAGCACCACCGTAAAAGCTACACTCGCGCCAGAAAATGCCACCAACAAAAAGGTTAAATGGGCTGTTAAGAACGCCGCTATAGCCACCGTTAATAATGGTGTGGTTAAGGGCGTAGCCGTAGGCGAAACCGAGCTTACCGCTACCACCGTTGATGGCGGTCATACAGCAACTATCCCTGTAAAGGTTGTATCCGAGAAGGTGGCGGTAACGGGTATTAGCATAACGTACACCCGTGTAATTAATGAAGGACAGGAGGGTAGTATCACTGTTTGTTTTAGTCCAAACAATGCAACAAACACCAATGCAACTATTACTTTGAGTGACCCCGATGTATTATCTATTGAATATAAAGGTAGTAACCAAAATCCAATGCTGCCATCGTCTTGGCCTTGCTACACCATTAAGGGTTTGAAGGCTGGTAATTGTATCATTAAAGCCGTTAGTGAAGATGGTGGTTTTGAGTACGAATGTACTGTTACCGTTATGAAGGGAGAAAAACCTACAAACATTACAGTTGATGGGAAAAACAGTGTTAAACTTTTAACTTGGCATGGCAAGAAATTAGAGATTGTTCCAGATATGACTCCGGTAAACGCAGACCTTTCTACTTTAACTTGGACAATGAATGATTGGAAAACTCAAAACCCTTGTACTTGCAAAATAGAAGCAAAAAAAATCACAGTGGAATCTAATTTAAGTCACTATCCATATCAGTTTGAAAGTGTTCTTAATGGTACAACGATATATGGTAATGGTATAAATGACCGATTTGACTTTACCGCCTATTTCCGAACACATGCTATTTTCTCAAATCATTTCGAGGAGACAAAGCAAAGAATCGATTTAAGTTTACCAAATACGCCTATTCAAATTAGTGCAGATTTGGAAGAGTTGCCTTATACTGTCAATGCGGGCACGTTGTATTTTGAAGCATATTGCCCTCCGATTGAATATTATGCTAGCGCCTCTCCTATGTGGACGCAATTCCCCGAGGCCTACATCCCTACCTCGGAATATACCTTGACATCAAGTGACGAAACAAAGTGGAAGGTTACAAAGGTTAGCGAGAGTCCCTATAAAATTGAAGACCTTGCCCCATCAAGCTACAAAGAGATAGATTTGACATATACTTGTGGTGAATTTTCATTTACCCGTAAGTTTAAGGTTGTTCCAAAATAGTTTTACAATATAAAATTTATGATGATAGAAGGTGCCCGAATGGAGCACCTTCTGTTATTAGATAATATTCCGTGTATGTTTTATATATTACTATAAGTTTTGTTTATTGATGTATAATGATTAACGATAAAAAATCGTTGCTTTCGGTTGCAGGCGGTGCTATTTTTGCAATAGGAAAACAGAATATAAACTCATAAAACAACGGAATTATGTTATCACAGAAAATGCAGAGTGCAATCAATGCACAGATTAACGCCGAGATGTGGTCGGCATACCTTTATCTCTCAATGTCGATGGCTGCTGCCGACAAGGGCATGAAGGGCGTGGCTAACTGGTTTGCCATTCAGTTCAAGGAGGAGCAGGACCACGCACAGATTTTTATCAACTATCTGCTATCGCGTGGCGGACGTGTATTGCTCGAGCCTATTGCAGCTGTGGAGCAGGAGTGGGAGAGCGTGCTTGCGATGTTCGAGCAGACCCTCACCCACGAGCAGAAGGTAACGGCGCTCATTCACGACATCTACAACCTCGCCATCGAGGAGAAGGACCACGCTACACGCTCGATGCTCACATGGTTTGTTGACGAACAGGTCGAGGAGGAGGACAGCGCACGCGAGATTATCGACCAGTTGCGAATGGTGGATTGCAATAAGTTGGGTCTATATATGATTGACAAGGAGATGGCGGCAAGAGTATATTCTACTCCCACGCCTCTGGTAAAGGAGTAGCTTCGTAGGTAGAGTAATTAGTGATTAGGTTAATGAGAAGAGGTTGTCCTTCAAACATTTGTTGGACAACCTCTTGATATTTAGAACAAACCTAAGTTCTTTATGAATATGTAGATAATCAGCAACGGCGTGACATACCGTAAGGCAAACCTTAGCAATGGATAGGCTCGGCCCTTGAGTGCGCCATAGTTTGTCATCTCATTACGCAGGAAGTCGGGCTTCATCCACCAAGCCACAAACACACAGGTCAAAAGACCGCCCAAAGGCATCAGGATGTTGGCTGTGGCGTAGTCGAAAATCTCGAAGCAGGAAATCTTCTCAATCTTGATGCCGGCAAAATCAATGTCGAACACCCACATCAAAGAGAGCATACACAGCAAAATGGAGAGCGCCGAGGTGATGCGTGTTGCCACCTTGCGCGAGAGGTTGTGCTCCTCGGCAAAGTAGGCGGTGAGTACCTCGTGGAACGAGATTGTCGAGGTGAGTGACGCCAGCGTGAGCAGCAGGAAGAATGCCGCCGACCAAACCGATGCCATAGGCATATCCTTGAAAATCTCGGGCAGGGTGATGAATATAAGCGATGCACCCTCCGCAGGCTCCAGCCCTGCGCTGAATACGGCGGGGAATATTACCAGACCCGCAAGCACGGCAACCATCAGCGTCAGCAGCGCAACACTCATCGAGGTGCTTGTGAGGTTGTTCTCCTTCTTGAAATATGATGCGTAGGTAACCATGCAGCCCATACCTACCGACAGCGAGAAGAATGCCTGACCGATGGCAGTGAAGATGGTGTCGGCCGAGAATGCCTCGCTGAAGTCGGGGCTCAGGAAGAAACGGTAACCCTCGCCAGCCCCCGGCATGAATGCCACACGCACAGCCATGATTATCAGAATGATAAACAGGGCGGGCATCATCACTTTCGAGGCTTTCTCGATGCCCTTTTCCACACCACGTATTATTATCAGGTGTGTGAGCAGGATGAAGATGACGGTGTATATTGCCTGACGTGGCGATGCTTGGAATTGTGCAAACTGCTCCGAGAAACTCACTCCCGAGGAGTAGAGCCCGCTGAACGAACTCACCATATACTCCAGCGACCATCCCGCCACAATGTAGTAGTAGCCTGAAATGAGCAATGCGCCCAGCACGCCGTTGTAGCCCAGCCAACGCCAGGGGCGTGACAATGAGCGGTAGCCTCCCACGGCATTGAGTTTTGTGGCACGGCCCACGGCAAACTCCCCGAGCATAACGGGGATACCCACTACGAATACACAAATCAGATAGACCAGCAGAAAGGCTGCTCCACCGTTCTCGCCTGCCATATATGGGAAGCGCCATATACTACCCAATCCGATGGCAGAACCCGCTGCCACAAGGATGGCACTTAACTTACCTCCAAACGAGGCTCTTGATTGTTCACTCATATTATTATCCTTTCAGCGTTACGCTAACACGCCCTACCTTGCCTCCAAGCGGAGGGGCGAGCTTTGCTACGCTGCACTCAATCTCTACAATCTGAGGATATTTTGCTTTGACGGCTGAGATTATGTTTTGCGCCACCGCCTCAATGGTGCGGCACGTATGGCGCATAACCTCGCGTGTAATCTCATACACGGTGAGGTAGTTCACGGCCTTCTCAACAGCATCCTCTGCCGCCACCTCTCCGAGCTCGGTTGTAAGGCGCAGCTCCACCACGAAGCGGTTGCCCACCTTCTGCTCCAGGTCGTAGCAGCCGTGGAAGGCACGAAACTCCATCTCTTTGAGGGCGATAGTGTAAAGCATGGCGTGAATGTTACTCAACGATAATGAGGTAGTAGTTCTTCTTGCCGCGCTGTGCAATCATGTACTTGCCGGCGATAAGGTCAGCCTCGGTAACGGTGCGCATAGGGTCAGCAACCTTCTCCTTGTTGAGCGACACGCCACCGCCCTGTACCATCTTGCGGCACTCGCCCTTTGATGGGAATACCTTTGTCAGGTCGGCGCACAAATCTACAAACGAGCAACCCAGCTGCTCCTTGCTTATTGAGAACTGAGGCACGCCCTCGAACACCTGCAACAGAGTCTGCTCATCCAAACGCTTCAGCGCCTCCGATGTAGCACCACCGAAGAGTATCTGCGAAGCCTCAACAGCTTTCTCGTACTCCTCCTTTGAGTGAATCATGGTAGTAATCTCCTTTGCCAGAGTCTTCTGCAACTCGCGCATGTGGGGAGCCTCCTCATGACGTGCTATGAGCGAGTCGATGGTCTCGCGGTCGAGCAGGGTGAAAATCTTGATGTAACGCTTGGCATCCTCGTCGCTCACGTTCAGCCAGAACTGATAGAACTTGTATGGCGATGTGTAGGCAGGTGAGAGCCATACGTTGCCGCTTTCGGTCTTGCCGAACTTTGTGCCATCGGCCTTGGTGATGAGTGGGCAGGTGATGGCAAAAGCCTCTGCCTCGTGGCCCAGCTTGCGGCGGATGAGCTCAGTGCCTGTGGTGATGTTTCCCCACTGGTCGGCACCGCCAAGCTGCACCTTGCAGTTCAGCGTCTGGTACAAGTGAAGGAAGTCGTAGCCCTGCAAGAGCTGATATGTAAACTCGGTGAACGACATGCCGTCGCCCTCGCCGCTGAAACGCTTCTTTACAGAATCCTTCGCCATCATGTAGTTCACGGTGATGCACTTGCCGATGTCGCGTGCGAAGTCGAGGAACGAGAACTCCTTCATCCAGTCGTAGTTGTTCACCAGCATGGCCTTGTTCTCGGCATCGGACTCAAAGTCCAAAAGCTTCGCCAACTGATTTTTAATTGCCTCCTGATTGTGGCGCAGTGTAGCCTCGTCCAGCAGGTTGCGCTCCTGTGACTTGCCGCTGGGGTCACCAATCATACCCGTAGCACCTCCGATGAGGGCGATAGGACGGTGTCCGCACATCTGAAAATGCTTCAAAATCATAACACCCACAAGATGACCGATGTGCAGTGAGTCTGCTGTTGGGTCAATACCCAGGTAAGCTGTTGTCATCTCCTTTTCGAGCTGCTCCTTTGCGCCGGGCATAATTGTGTGAATCATGCCACGCCACTCCAGCTCTTCTACAAAGTTTTTTGTTGCCATTTTTATATTATCTTTTTGTTATACTTATTTCCTATTCATATTCCATGTCCAGAATCTTCTTCAACTCAAGTAGTTGAGGATTCTTCTCAGTCATGTATTTTATACGATCCTCAAGTTTTATGGGACGCTCAACGGTTATTTGCTCGTTTATGCGTATGTCAAGTTCCAGGGCTCCCGAAACCTCGGCAATGCGTGCAGCTGTGAGTAGCAGCTCGGTCTTTGAGCGCATGATCTCCTCATAAAGAGTCTGCGAAGGCACCTCCAAAAGAATGGTGTGTCCCTTCACCTCCATCTTCTCAAACGCCACCACAAAGCGTGGACGCTCCTCAAGTATGGCCTTAATCACCTGCTCACGCTTAGCCAGCAACTTCTCCTCCGACTTGGGGTCGTAGAGCGTGGGCTCCTGCGCAATCTCCTCGTTCTGCTCCTCCGCATTGTCGTAAGATGTTGCGTTACTCATTAGTGAGGCGATAGATAATCCGGCCAATGTCGAGCGGCGGGGAGCGGCGGGCGAAGGCTCCTCATTGTGAGGTACAGCTTCAGGTTCTTCTTTAGAAACGATAGCAGTAACGGGCTCAGCCGTTATGGGTTGCTCCTGCTGGGCGGGCGCTATTGGCTGTGCGGGAGCAGCAGGCGCAGATTGAGGTGTGGAAACCGGCTGTGGAGCGGGCTGATTCGCCTGCGACGATGTCATCTGATTGGGAAGTTCGGGTAGGGGGTAGTCCTCTAAAGGCTCGTCCTCATTTTTTTTTTTGCCGAGACCTGATATCTTCATAAGTCCCAGCTCAACCAGCAGTCGCTGATTTGATGATTGCTTGATTTTTCCATCTGCATCGGTGAGCAATGATATGGCGCCGAACAAAAATTCGGTGTCGCACAACGCCGCCTGCTGGCGGTAACGCTCAAGCAGAGTGCCTGTGAGCTCGATGAGCGAAATGGCCGGACCCTTTGCAAGCAGCAAGTCGCGCATATGCTGATTCAAACCACTCATGAATGTCTGTGCCGAGAATCCCTTTGACAACACCTCGTCAAAGCGCACCAATGCCGAGGTGTAATCACCTGCAAGCAACAGTTCGGTCATCGAGAAGTAGGTGTCATAATCCAGCACGTTGAGTGTCTGTGCCACCTCCTTGTATTGCAGGTTGGAGTTGCAGAACGACACAGCCTTGTCGAACATCGAGAGTGCGTCACGCATACCTCCGTCAGCCTTTTGGGCAATGAGGTTTAATGACTCCTCGTCAAAGCGAACACCCTCCTGCTGTGCAATATGTTTTAGGTAACCCACAGCGTCCTCAATCTTTATGCGATTGAAGTCATATACCTGACATCGTGAGAGGATTGTGGGGATAATCTTGTGCTTCTCGGTTGTGGCGAGGATAAATATGGCATGCTTGGGAGGCTCCTCCAAAGTCTTGAGGAAGGCGTTGAAAGCCTGCTGTGAGAGCATGTGTACCTCGTCGATGATGAAGAGTGAGTATTTGCCGACCTGTGGCAGGATGCGCACCTGCTCAATGAGCGCACGGATGTCGTCCACCGAGTTGTTGGATGCAGCATCGAGCTCGTGTATGTTGAGCGAGCGACCCTCGTTAAATGAGCGACACGATTCGCACTCGTTGCACGCCTCAGCCCCATTGGGGTTCATGCAGTTTATTGCCTTGGCAAAGATGCGGGCACAAGTGGTTTTACCCACACCGCGGGGGCCACAGAAGAGGTAGGCATGTGCCAACTGACCACGCTCAATCGCATTCTTAAGCGTTGAGGTGATGCTCTGCTGTCCTACAACCGAAGCAAATGTGGCGGGACGATATTTTCTTGCCGAAACAATAAATTCACTCATATCACCGCAAAGATATACATTTTTTCGTGAAGAAAACAATCTTTGATGCGACTATTTTTGACAATAAAACACTATCTTTACAAAAGTAATTTTTATAAACAGACGATATGCTGAACTTTTTTTCACCTCCACCAGCCAAGTCTCGCCTCTCTGACGACAAGGTTGGTGCCGAGTATCGCCGTATGCGACTGAAGGTTTTTTTAGGAGCTTTCATGGGTTATGCAGCCTACTATTTGGTTAGAAAAAACCTGTCACTTGCAGCTCCAGGAATGATTGCCGAGGGGTTGCTCGATAAACCTACGGCAGGTTTTGCCATGGCAGGTATTCCCATCGCCTACGCATTTAGTAAGTTTCTTATGGGTAGTCTTTCCGACCACTCCGACGCCCGCAAGTTTTTGGTCGTAGGGCTTATCATCGCCTCGACCGTGATGGCGTGCGTGGGATTGGTGCCATTCTCGCAGTCGATAGATGTGAATGGATGGATATTGTTCTGTTTCATGCTGCTGGTGGGATGGCTCTCGGGTATGGGATGGCCTCCGTGCGGGCGTGTGATGGCACATTGGTTCTCGCAGAATGAGCGCAGCTTCAAGATGTCGGTATGGAACTGCTCGCACAATGTGGGCGGTGGTTCGCTCGGCCTGCTGGTGTCGGTGGGAGTGACTATTCTTATTGCGATGGGCGTTGCGCAGACGTGGCGCGCAGCATTCATATTCCCCTCAATAGTGGCTATGGCGATAGCTCTGTTTTGTTGGTGGGCACTGCGTGATAGGCCCGAGGCGTGTGGCCTGCCGCCTATTGAGGAGTATCGTAACGACTACTCGAGTCGCCGCGCCGAGCAGGGAGAGGAGCAGAAGATTCCTTTCCGCCGATTGTTTGTTGACTATGTGTTCAAGAACCATCTGCTGTGGATGATTGCCATTGCCAATGTGTTTGTTTACTTTGTGCGCTACGGAGTGAGCGATTGGGCTCCCACATATCTTCAGGAGTTAGAACTTATGTCGGCTAACGACAGTCGTTTTGCCTTTTCGTTGTTTGAGTATGCCGGAATCCCCGGCACTATTATCTGCGGATGGCTCTCGTCCCGCTTCTTTCAGGGCCGTTGCGCTCCCGTAAATGTGATATTCATGATAATTGTGGTGCTGGGACTTATCTGCTATTGGCAGGCGGTGGCTGTGGCGCAGTTGCTCGGTTGCGATGTCAGTTGGGTGGTATATGTGGCTCTGTCGCTGACGGGTTTTGCTGTCTATGGCCCCATTGCCATGATTGGCATTCAGGCATTGAGCTTCGTGCCTAAGAATGCAGCAGGTACGGCAGCCGGATTTGTGGGCTTGTTTGGCTATCTGCTTGGTGATGCGGTACTCTCAAAGATTGCTGTGGGTTATGTTGCCGACTCTGCGATGGGTTGGGGCGTGACCTTCTGGATGTTTATCGCAGGCAGCCTGGTGGCGACACTTATCTGCGCAGTGACGTGGCGCAAGGAGCGTGTGATGTTTGAAGAACGTTTAGCGCAAAAATAAGCCACTCCGATATAAAAGTATGCCACAATGTCCTGTTGTGGCATATTTTTTATGCCATGATGTGCCAAAATGCCTTATATATGTCTGATATTGTAATTGGCAAGTGATTTGCTCTGGAAGAAGATAAACAAAAACAGAAATTGCGATTATGAACATCAATTCATTAACTATCAAGGCGCAGGAGGCATTGCAGGCTGCGGTGGCTCTTGCAAAGCAGAATGGTCAGCAGGCTGTAGAGCCCGTGCATCTGCTCTCGGTTATTGTGCGTGAGGATGACTCACTTGGGGCATTTCTTTTAGGTCGCATAGGCGTGAATGTACGCATGTTGCGTGATGAAGTGGTGCGTGCCGTAGGTTCTATTGCTAAAGTGTCGGGAGGTAATGGAGAACAATATTTCTCGACCGATACATCCAAGGTAATTCAGCGTGCCGTAGATTTCACACGCACTTTTAACGATAAATATGCCTCAGTGGAGCATCTGCTTCTGGGTTTGGTTGCCGAGCGTGGTCAGGCTGCTGACATATTGAAACGAAATGGTGCTTCAGAGAAGGAACTTGTGGTGGCAATCAGGGAGTTCCGCAAGGGCTCAACCGTAGATTCGCAGACATCATCACAGGAGTTCAATGCTCTGGGCAAGTATGCTATAAACCTGAATGAGCAGGCCCGAGGTGGTAAACTTGATCCCGTCATCGGACGTGATGATGAGATACGCCGTGTGTTGCAGATTCTCTCGCGCCGCACCAAGAACAACCCCATCCTGGTGGGAGAGGCAGGTGTCGGCAAGACCGCCATTGCCGAGGGCATAGCCCACCGTATTGTAGATGGCGATGTGCCCGAGAATCTGAAGTCAAAGCTCATCTTCTCGCTCGATATGGGTGCGCTCATTGCGGGTGCCAAGTATCAGGGCGAGTTCGAGGAGCGACTGAAGGCTGTGGTGCAGGAGGTCATTGCAAGTGATGGCGAGATACTGCTTTTCATAGATGAGATTCACACCCTCGTGGGTGCGGGAAAGTCGAGTGGCGCGATGGATGCGGCAAACATATTAAAGCCAGCTCTTGCCCGTGGCGAGCTGCGTACCATAGGAGCTACAACGCTCGATGAGTTCCAGAAATATTTCGAGCAGGACAAGGCTCTGGAGCGTCGTTTCCAGAAGGTTATGGTCGATGAGCCTACAACCGAGGATGCCATATCCATATTGCGAGGCTTGAAGCAGAGATACGAAAATCACCACAAGGTACGCATCAAGGATGAGGCCATCATCTCGGCGGTGGAGCTTTCCCACCGTTACATCACATCGCGTTTTCTGCCCGACAAGGCAATTGATTTGGTGGATGAGGCTGCGGCGCACCTACGTCTGGAGATGAATTCCGTGCCCGAGGATATTGATAACCTCGACCGCCGCATACGTCAGCTCGAGATTGAGCGCGAGGCTATACGCCGCGAGAAGGACAAGGAGCGCGTGGATAATCTCACACGCGAGATAGAGGAGCTGAAGTCAAAGGAGGCGGCTCTGCGAGCCAAGTGGCAGGGTGAGCGCGACTTGTTGCAGAAGATACAACAGAACAAGGACTCCATCGAGAGTTTGAAGATTGAGGCGCAGCAGGCCGAGCGTCAGGGCGACTATGGTCGTGTGGCAGAGATTCGCTACGGCAAGATTGTAGATGCCGAGAAGCAGATTGCTGCCCTTGAGCAGGAACTGAAGCTCACCACATCAAGTGGCGAGGCAATGATAAAGGAGGAGGTTGATGCGCAGGACATTGCCGAGGTGGTAGCTCGCTGGACCGGCATCCCCGTGCAGCGTATGCTCTCGTCGGAGCGTGAAAAACTGCTTAACATGGAGGCGGAGTTGCACAAGCGTGTGGTTGGTCAGCAGCAGGCCATTGAGGTTATCTCCGACGCTGTACGTCGCTCACGTGCCGGTTTGAACGATGCCCGTAAACCCATTGGCTCGTTCATATTCCTGGGTACAACGGGTGTGGGAAAGACCGAGCTGGCGAAGGCTCTGGCGGAGTTCCTCTTCAATGATGAGCAGATGATGACACGCATCGACATGAGCGAGTACCAGGAGCGCCACAGTGTGTCGCGTCTGGTTGGAGCCCCTCCGGGATATGTGGGCTACGATGAGGGTGGTCAGCTCACCGAGGCTGTGCGCCGCAAACCCTATTCGGTGGTGTTGCTCGATGAGATTGAGAAGGCCCATCCCGATGTATTCAACATCTTGTTGCAGGTGCTTGACGATGGTCGCCTGACCGATAATAAGGGTCGCACGGTGGATTTCCGCAACACCATAATCATCATGACATCGAACATGGGCTCGCAGATTATTCAGGAGAACTTCTCGGCAGCATTCGATGGGGAGAAACTTGCGGCTGATGTTGTCGAGCGCACACGAGCCGATGTGGTAGAGATGCTGAAGATGCACCTGAAGCCCGAGTTCTTGAATCGTATAGATGAGATTGTGATGTTTGAGCCACTTACGCGTCACGACATTGAGCAGATTGTGGATATACAGATGCACTTTATACGCCGCATGCTTGCCGAGAATGGTATTACACTCGATTACACATCGGCGGCAAAGCAACTCATTGCCCGCATGGGTTACGATCCGTTGTTTGGCGCACGCCCTGTGAAGCGAGTCATCCAGCGCGAGGTGGTGAATGATCTTTCGAAGCGCATCCTGGCAGGTGAGGTAAATCGCGAGAAGCCCATTCTGATTGATACCGAAGGCGAGAGCCTGAAATTCTCAAATTAAAGCAAGAAAGGTTGCAATCCAAGAGGTTGCAACCTTTTATTATTTCATCGGCTGACGCTCGTAGGCATCAATGAGCGAGCCAGCGGTGCGATTGACTATTCTTACGCCTTGTTCCACGGCAAAGTCACGTAGTACCTCATGCCCCCTGAACAGCTCGGCAGTCTCGGCCAGATACTCTGCCATGGTGTAGGGGCGTGGAGGGTTTGTGGCGTTGTAATATATGGGCTTAGGCTCGGCTTGTGCGGAGTCGTAGTAGTGGCTTGCAGTGCGGCATAGGCGGTTGTTGTCATCCACCATAATGCCCTCAAGCAGGGTGTGGTCCACGCCATACAATTCGATTGTCTTGTATCCTGTTTGAATACCTGTCAGTATGCCGTTCTGCACCACCGTGCCCCAATTGCCAGAGCCCAAGCCGTGGCGGTAGCACCAGAATTCCACGCTGCGGAAACCGTGGAAAACCGTAGAGTGAAATGGCACAATGCGTATGTAGTGATTGCCTTCAATGGCGGCCGCGTAGTCGAACTTTTCGGGGTTATAGTACTGCACATAGAGGGTCATCGGCCATGAAACCTTTGCCAGGGCGTTGTAGAGTGCAGCTATGCGTTCCGAATAACCCGCTTTGCGGAAAAACATGGGGTCGGAGAGAAGATAATATTTGGGCTTGACCGTGGCAAACTCCTCGCTCAGGGCAAAGAAGTTCACTGCCATTATGTCGGCCGTCTCCCACTCCCGCTGCGCAATGAGCTGTGGCAACTGCGTCTTTAGCGAAGGCCCATTGCCCAGTATGGCAAGTCGCTGCGTGGGATTCATATCCATTGCCCCCGCCTTGCCCACATGGTTACGGAAATCCTCCTTCACCGCCATTGTAAGGAAGTAGAGCAGGGTGTCAAAACCCTCGCGAATGAACTTTATAATCTTCTCCGAAAACCGCATATTGGTTGATGTTATGATATTTGCAAATTTATGAATTAATTGCTAATTTTGCAATAATAGCAGTATTTTATCATGAGCCGCATATCTGTAATCATCCCCTTATATAACAAGGTAAACTCTATTGAGCGCACCCTGCAAAGTGTCGCTCGGCAGAGCGTGCAACCGCTGGAGGTTATTGTTGTGGATGATGGTTCTACGGATGGTAGTGCCGAAGTGGTGAGGAGGATGAATATGCCTCTGGTGCAGCTGGTGAGTCAGAGCAATAGTGGCGTGAGTGCGGCCCGCAACCGTGCCATGGAACTTGCCCAAGGCGAATGGGTGGCACTTCTTGATGGCGATGATTGCTGGGAGCCGGGTTATCTGGAGAATGCCGAGCGCATGATTGATATCTATCCCGCTGCGGCAGCCATAGGAACAGCCTTCATGGTTGATGATGGCAGGCGCAGGGTAGCGGGAGACACTCCTCAAAAGGAGGGTGTTGTGGATTTCTTCGTTGAGTCTATGAGCCGTTATGTGCTTATACCTTCAGCTACGGTGTTGCGCCGTGACATAACGCTTGCCCTGGGTGGTTTCCCCGAGGGTATGCGCATGGGTGAGGACCAATATCTGTGGACAAAAATAGCCCGCACAGCGCAAGTGGTATTCTCGCCGGCAAGACTTGTGGTCTATTCCCGTGCTGCGGAGAATCGCTCGGCATCAATTTTTCGTCCCGAGCAGACTGTATTTTCGCTTGAAGACCTCTACGATGAAGACGCCTTGCCCATTAGCAACGAATATGTCGCCCGTGTGGCGTTGGGAAAGGCACTTGTTGAGAGCGCACGTGGTGGTACGGCGGTGGCAAAACGAGCGTTGGAATTTTTCTCCTATAACCGTCTTTCGTCGCGCCTTACGCGCAAACTCAGGCTGCTGAATGCCCTGCCCGCATGTATGCGCCCTGCTGTACTGAATATCTATAATTGGATGGCTTGGGTGATTGCCCGCAGGGGCTTGTAGCCTATCGGTGTAACTCGGCAGCAACAATGGCCTCTGCCAGCTTAAAGTCGTCGGGATTGTCAATGTCCATACTCTCTATGCGATCGGTGATGGCTATATATGGCTTGAAACCTATGCGACGGTGTTGCTTCTGCCACACTTCACGACGGAATACAAAGAATGCCGATGTCTCAACATATACGGGCTTCAGGTCCTGGGTGCGGGGTATATGCTCAAACGAATAGTTCAATGGCTTGCCCTCCCACCATGCAAATGTCTGTATCCGCTCGGCACTGAACGCAGAGTCATGCCCGCCATTCTCGACAGCCTCAATAGCCTGCTCGATGGTTGAGGTGCGGATAAAGGGTGATGTGGTGTGTGCAAGGATGTAGATGTCGGCATCGACCTCGCGCGTGAAGGCATCGTAAATCTCGGCTCCGAGCGTTGAGTTTGAGTCCAGATGCTCACTGCGTTGCAGGAACTTCACCCCCTCGGGCAGATACTGCTCCACCTCACGACTGCTGCAATAGACATACACCTGGTCAATATTTTTTGCGGCAGCAAGACTCTCCAACAGGTATGTCATCATGGGACGACCACCCAGCAGACGCATATTCTTGCCCGCAATGCGCTGACTGTTAAGACGTATTGGTACAAATGCTACTCGTTTCATAACTCTTACTGTACTAATAGGTTACACCCTCGGATGTCGGCACCCGACAATCTGCCGTCAATCGAGAACGAGCCATCGGCAAATGTGCGCCCTACATCCTGCGTGGCTATGAATGCGCACGACGAGGTGTTCATAAGGTCTATAATATTCACTGCTCCACGAGATGGTGCGGGGAGTGTCCTGAGGGGATTGTTCACATCGCGTATCATGATTCGCATCCATGCTGGCGCACGGAATATACCCTCGCCCGCAGAGTATGCCTGCGAGGTAAGCTCTGCCATGCCATACTCCGAGTGAATCTTCTCAACGCCAAACGCCTCGGTCAGAATCTTGTGAAACTCAGCCTTGGGCAACTCCTCGCGCTTGCCCTTCATGCCTCCTGTCTCCATCACGATTGTATTCTTCAGTTTTGGCGCGTAGCGCTCTGCCAAATCCCACAGCGCATAACTCACGCCCAGCAGAATCTTTGGCTTTGTGTCGGCAGCCATGTCGGCTAACATCTTCTCATACTCGTCAAGGTAGAATCCTCCCGTGCCGCTGCGCTGAATCATTCTATCGACCATATACACAAGCGATGAACCCTCGCGTTGCAGGTAGTTGGGCAGGAGCCCATAGATGCTCCATCCACGCACATCACCATAAAACTGCTCAAACGATGCGAAGAACGCCTGCTCGTAAATCTTCAGCTCGCTCATCATATGGCGTGACGGTGTCTGCCCCGTTGTGCTGCTTGAGGTGAATATCTTTTGCGGAGGCTGCTCGCCGCAATAGATGTCGTGAGTCTTAAATAGCTCAATCGGCAGAAACGGAATCTGCTCTACGCTCTCTATCTTCCTATGGTCAATGCCGAGCAGCTCGATATACTGCTTGTAGGGCGCGCAACGCTCGGCCTGAAGGTGAAACAGCTCCAGCGCACACTCTGCAAATTCCTCTTCATTCGCAATCGCAACTATCTTGTCCGAGTTAATCATATTACAAAGGTAAGAAAAAAGCCCAAATGAAAATAAAAACACAGATGCTAAATTTGCAAATAGACAAAATCTTTCTTCTATATGATTAAGATTGAGGAGTAGATTTTATTGTGGAGGATTTTCGCTCAACTTTATTGGGTCGGGCGTTTTTGTTATATAATATGCCGAATAAAGCATTATGACAAAGTGTCCATTTTTACACACAAACTCCGATATGGAAATCGAAAACTCGACCCCCATATCGGAGTTTTTATGTGAGCATGAAAGGGTTATTTCTTACCCTTTGGTGCGAGTATCATGTTCATCTTCTTGCCGTCGAGCTTAGGCATCATCTCAACCTTTGCAATCTCCTCCAGGTCAGTGGCGAAACGCAACAGAAGAATCTCTCCCTGCTCCTTGAAGACGATAGAACGGCCGCGGAAGAATACCGAAGCCTTAACCTTCGCGCCCTCCTTGATGAAGTTCTCGGCGTGCTTGAGCTTGAAGTTGTAGTCGTGGTCATCGGTCTGTGGGCCAAAACGAATCTCCTTAACCACCACCTTCACCTGCTTTGCCTTAATCTCCTTAGCCTTGCGCTTCTGCTGGTAGAGGAACTTCTGATAGTCGGCAATGCGACATACGGGAGGCTCGGCCTTGGGCGAAATCTCAATAAGGTCAAGCTCCATATCCTCTGCCATGGCTAATGCCTGACGGATAGGTACCACAAGGTTAGGCTCAACATTCTCACCTACCAAACGTACCATGGGAGCTGTAATCTCCTCATTGATGCGGTTGGGGTTATCATTCTCTGCTCGTTTGCCTCGCATGCCCTGCTGTTGAGGCTTGTTTGCTCCGCCCATGGGGCGTGGAGTAAACGGTTTTTGTGTAATTGCCAAATTGGTAAAATTTACTTTAGTTGTTGTAATATCGTTATTGCATCTTGTTAGCTTCAATCTCGGCATCAACCAACGACTTGATGTGTGCAGCAAACTCGGCAATGGTCATCGCACCCTTGTCGCCCTCGCCCTGAACACGTACCGACACCTTGCCCTCCTGCGCCTCCTTTTCGCCTACGATAAGCAGGAATGGAATACGCTTGAGCTCGTTGTCACGAATCTTGCGGCCAATCTTCTCGTTACGCTCGTCAACCTGTACGCGCACATCGTTGCGTGCCAGAGTCTTGGCAACCTCGTTGGCGTAGTCGTTGAACTTCTCCGAGATAGGCAGGATGATAGCCTGGTCGGGAGTGAGCCACAATGGGAACTTGCCGGCCGTATGCTCCAGCAACACAGCCACGAAACGCTCCATAGAACCAAATGGCGCACGGTGAATCATGATTGGGCGGTGCAGCTTGTCGTCATTACCCTTGTATGTAAGGTCGAAACGCTCTGGGAGGTTATAGTCAACCTGAATAGTACCGAGCTGCCAGCTACGGCCGAGAGCATCCTTAACCATAAAGTCGAGCTTTGGACCATAGAACGCAGCCTCACCAAGCTCTACGGTAGTCTTAAGACCCTTCTCCTCGCAAGCCTTGATGATAGCACCCTCAGCCTTCTCCCAGTTCTCATC
>JAFOHD010000109.1 GCA_017421945.1 Alistipes sp.
ATGATGGAGCAGTATCCTTTGTTTGCGTGGTAAAATAATTTATTGAAAATGGGGAGGCATAGTTTAATTAATGTAACACCTTAAATAATTAAGGGATAGTTGTCTAATGGCAACTATCCCTTTTATGTTTATATATTAACTAACTTAAACAAAAAAAATGGAGAAGAAGAATTATGTTGAGCCTACGATAGAGATTATCGAGGTACAGATTGAGAAAGGTTTTGCTGCATCGGGAGAAGATCCAATTGTAAACGATCCTATTGGATGGTAAAAAATAAATGTCACTATGAAAAAGTTTTTATTGGCTATGTGCGTGGCTTTTGTAGCGATTGCCTGCACTGTGGATGATACTACACCTATACAACCCGACTCATTGGGCAATGATGTGCCGACCATTATTCACGCATCTGTAGATACACAGATACGTAGCGAGCTTCAGTGGGAGGACGATGCTCCCAAGAGCTATTGGAGCGTTGGTGATAAGATTGCTGTATTTAACGCCTTGCCAAACTATAACGCCTATGAGTTGGATAGTGACGAGCCTTGCCACGATGGCGACTTTAAGTTGATTGAGGGCTCGGAGATTAAAGGCGCAGAGGATGGCTTTGAGTTTGCCGAGACTGTTGCTTTTTATCCTTATGCCGACAACCTCACACTCCAGAGTGGCGAGAACGAGTCTGCTGTGCTGAAGTTTGTAGTTCCAGCTACTCAACTCTTTGTTAAGTCTGACAGCTATTGCGAGACCTCAAACCCAATGGTAGCCGTTGAAATGACTGGCGATTACGCGTTTAAGAATCTCTTTGGTTTCTTGAAAGTCACTCTTACAGGTAGCGAAACAATCAAGAAGATTGTACTCAAGGGTAATAACGGCGAGATTCTCGCGGGCGACTGCGAGGCGAATATTGCCGACTACTCTGTTGCGGTGGGTAATAATGGCTCAACAAAACTCACTATCGACTGCGGCGAGGGTGTAGAGCTTAACGAGGAGGGCATATCGTTTATTTTTGCTCTGCCACCTACGATCTTTGAGCAGGGTTTCACCATAGAGGCTACCGATACGGAGTATCGTTGCTTTACCATCAGTACCACAAACGAGGTTGCAATCACTCGCAATGCTATCCAGTCAACGGATGCTATTGCCAGTAGCGAGGCAGCGGTGAGTTGTATTATAGATGCTGAGGCGATGACAGCCGAGCAACTTCGTGCAGCCGTAGCAAAAGCGTTGGATTACGAATTTACAGCCATCACCGTCAATCTTGCCGAAGATGCCGACGAGGCGATGTTCTCTGCCATTGCAGCAGCCCTCGCTGCCACTGTCGATCCATCTCTTGAATTTCATGATCTTGGGCAACATCCGGACATTATTCTAAACAAAATCGACCTGACCATCAGCGGTGCAAAGACGATTCCGGATATGGTGTTTAGCTTTAGTGATCATGATAATGAGAATTGGAAAGCCTCTGCGGTATTAAACTCTGTTACCCTGACCGATGCCACAACCATTGGTGAAAGGTCATTCTATAGCTGTCTAAATATGGCCTCTTTCTCTGCACCAAACGCTATTACAATTGCATCAAATGCATTGAGCACTTGCTATTCACTCGTAGAAGTTAATCTTCCTTCTGTCCAAAGCGTCGGCCATAAAGCATTTAATGGATGTGATGCATTAAAGACAATCTCTTTGCCAGAATGCACCTCCATAGACAGTTTTGCATTTTTAACATGTCACGAGATTGAAACTATTTATTTACCAAAAGTAACAACAATCGGTGCGTATGCATTTCAAGGCTGTTATTCCCAATTAAAAACGCTTACACTAGGTGCGGTTACATCTGTCGATCATTCTAATTTTGGAATTTTTCATAACCACGCAGTGGACAATATCGACCTTGTATTGTCATCGGAGCAGAAAGTGATGACCTATGACAGTGGCACGGCATATTGGACTGCTACCGAAGCGGATTATAACGGCAGTGAAGACCATAATAACAAGTCGTTTGTCGGATATACTTTTAAGTCGGTGACATTTCATTAATAACGTCTCGCTTGCTTGCTCTCAATCCCGTCCTCCGTTGGACGGGATTTTTTTTCTTGTTGATAGACTTTTTTTCCACCAAACTGCGTTATTCTTACGGCTTGAGAGAAAATATATAAAATATTTTCAGAAAAGTGAAACAAAACGGCTTTTGTTTGCGTAGTAGAGAGAAAAGTGGAATCACTCCATACTCAAGCGAAAGAAGAAATTTAATTATAGGGATATGCGTCAATTAAAAATCACGAAATCAATCACCAACCGCGAAAGCGCGTCACTCGATAAGTATTTACAGGAAATCGGCAAGGAGGAGCTCATCACCGTTGAAGAAGAGGTGGAGTTGGCTCAACGCATCCGCAAGGGTGACCAGGAGGCTCTGGACAAACTCACGAAGGCAAACCTTCGTTTCGTAGTATCAGTAGCAAAGCAGTATCAGAATCAGGGACTTAGTCTGCCTGACCTAATCAACGAGGGTAACTTGGGCCTCATCAAGGCAGCCGAAAAGTTTGACGAGACACGTGGTTTTAAGTTTATCTCTTATGCCGTGTGGTGGATTCGCCAGTCAATCCTTCAGGCGTTGGCCGAGCAGAGCCGTATCGTGCGCCTGCCACTGAATCAGGTTGGTTCATTGAACAAGATCAACAAGGCTTTTGCGCGCTTTGAGCAGCAGCACGAGCGCACTCCATCGCCCGAAGAGTTGGCAAACGAGTTGGCATTACCAAAGGAGAAGGTGTCGGACACCTTGCGTGTTGCAGGCCGTCACATCTCGGTAGATGCTCCATTTGCCGATGGCGAGGATAATAGCCTGCTGGATGTGTTGGTAAATACCGACTCACCAAATGCCGACCGTGGCTTGATTAACGAGTCGCTGGCTACCGAGGTTGATCGTGCACTGGAGACACTCACCGAGCGCGAGCGTGACATCATCAAGTATTTCTTCGGCATAGGTTGTTCGGAGATGACTTTGGAGGAGATTGGCGAGAAGTTTGACCTCACACGCGAGCGTGTACGTCAGATTAAAGAGAAGGCCATCCGCCGTTTGCGTCAGTCATCACGCAGCAAGCTCCTGAAATCTTACCTGGGATAAATCCCATACAAATTAAAGAGGTTGTCCTACAAAAACTTGTTGGACAACCTCTTTTTAATGAAGCTGTTATACAACTTCTTTTTATACGTCATACTCCATTATATAGTCATCCATCACAAATCCGCAACCAATGTCAGCCACTGCCTCCTCGGCTATGCGGAACCCCTTGTGTAAATAGACCTCGCAAGCGTGAAAGTTACGGCGGTTTACCGTCAGATAAATCGTATCCAGCTGCAACTCGCGACACAAGTCGCACATATATTCAAGTCCCAGCGAGAATATACCCTTGCCACGATGTTCTTTCAGAATGTAGAACTTACTCAGAAACAATCTTTCGCCTTGGGGCTGCACACCGAAGTATGCCAATATTTCACCCGCCTCTTCAACAAGGAAGTAACGATAGCCATGTACAAGCTGTCCCGACACCGCCTCGTAGCTCTGAAACATCTCAATCATATATTCAACCTGCTCGGGTGTGCAGAACGCCGTATTAGCCTCGCGCCACACCACCTCGGCAACCTTTGTCATGCGGCAAACATCTGCTTCGCCAAAAACCTCACGTATCTCCATATTACCAATTTATTGGACTTTTACCTATACTTTGCAAATATACATTCGCCTGCGAGAAATGTTTGCATCCGAAGAACCCACGATAAACCGATAGGGGAGAGGGATGCACACTTTTTAATATAAGGTTATGCTGCGGGTCGGCAATCTGCCCCTTCTTCTGCGCATAGTTTCCCCACAACATATACACCACGCCTTGTTTCTTCTCGGCTATTGCCCTCACCACAGCATCGGTGAATGTCTCCCAGCCATGCCCCGCATGCGATGCCGCCTGATGGGCACGCACCGTAAGCACGGCGTTTAGCAACAACACCCCCTGCTCGGCCCAGCGGTCGAGATTTCCCGACGAAGGCACCTGTGCCCCAACATCCTCGCTCACCTCCTTGAAAATATTTTGTAGCGAGGGCGGAAACTGCACTCCGTCATCCACCGAAAAACACAATCCATTTGCCTGACCAACACCGTGATAGGGGTCCTGACCTATAATAACTACTTTAAGTGACTCGAGCGGGCACTTGTCAAAAGCCCTGAATATATTTTTTCCTGCCGGATAAACCGTCGTTGAGCTGTATTCGCTCTTTACAAAATTCACCAGCTGTTCGAAATATGGCTTTTGAAACTCACCCTGCAAAAGCTCTTTCCAGTCGGAAGCAATTTTTACATCCATAACAAATTTTTGATAAAATCTTTTTGTAAAAATATGAAAAAAATATAATTTTGGAGCAATAAATCTTCAAAAATATGAAAAAGCTATTTCTAATGATTTTGCTTATCTGCGCCGTGTCACAGTCGGCAGATGCAAAAAAGCCTAAGCAGCAAAAGGTAGAGAACATCATCTACATGATTGGTGATGGAATGGGACTTACCCACGTATCGATGCTTGAACTTGAGAACAAATATGCGCCCACATCATTCGACCGTGCCGACAACATAGCACTCACGCGCACCTACTCGGCCAACAACCGCGTGACCGACTCGGCTGCATCGGGCACAGCCCTCGCCACAGGTTACAAGACCAACAACGGATGGCTCGGCATAACACCTGAAGGTGAGGAGGTGGAATCAATCATCGCCAAGGCCGAGAAGCGGAACTTTGCTACGGGCCTGGTTGCCACATACGCCATTCAGCACGCTACGCCCGCTTCTTTTTATGCCCATGTGAAGAATCGTGGCGATTACACCAACATAACCAAGCAGTTTATGTCAAGCAACATCGACGTTGTTCTTGGCGGAGGCATCAAGCACTTCGAGCGTGTGTTTCGTGAAATGGGCATGGATTTCCAGGAGGAGCTTGGCAAAAAGGGATATAAAGTGTGCAAGACGTGGGGCGAGATTCAGCAGCAGACTTCAGGCCAGGTGTTCGGTTTGATTGCCGACGATAATATGCCTGCCATTGAAAAGCGTCAGCCAAACTTCCTCGCCGATGCTACGGCAAAGTCGTTGAAAATTCTCTCAAACAATGTCAAGCAAAACAAGCACAAGGGATTTGTACTGATGGTTGAGGGCTCACAGATTGATGGCCGCAGCCACGGACGCGATGTAGCAGGCATCCTCGGCGAGATGCGCGACTTCGACAAGGCTGTGAGGGTTGCCATGGATTTCGCCGACCGCACTCCCGGCACTTTGGTGGTGGTGGTTGCCGACCATGAAACCGGAGGCCTTTCCATTCCGAGCAGCAAGACCGACTTCACACTCCCTGAGAGTGGTATCGGTTACAACTTCGGCACCAGCAGCCACACAGCAGCGCTCATTCCCGTTTATCTCTATGGTACGGGTGCCGAGCAGGTGAATGGCATCATGGAGAACACCGAACTGTCGTGGAAACTGCAACGCCTGATTGGCGTCAGCGAGAAATAGGGTAGCTGATAATAAAAGATAGGGTTGTTCCGACGTGGAACAACCCTATCTTTTTGTATAATATTTATTACTTCGACTCGGCAAAGTATTTGTAGAAGAGCGGAATGGTGCGCACACCCTTATCAAACTGTTCCAAGCCATAGCTCTCGTTTGGTGAGTGAATAGCATCCTCGCTCAAACCGAAACCAATCAGGAGAGACTTGATGCCCAGGATACGCTCAAACCCGCTGATAATCGGAATAGAACCACCCGAATAGAATGGTAATGGTTTCTTGCCAAATGTATCAACAATAGCCTGCTCGGCAGCTTTATATGCCGCCATATCGGTTGGTGAAACGTAAGGCGCGCCGCCATGCAGGAACTTGACATCTACCTTAACAGACTTTGGCGCGATGGCACGGAAATGTTTCTCGAAAAGCACCGCAATCTTCTCAAAATCCTGATTTGGTACCAGACGCATAGAAATCTTCGCCGAAGCCTTCGATGGGATAACGGTCTTGGTACCCTCCTCGATATAGCCACCCCAGATGCCGTTCACATCAAGCGAGGGACGCACACCCGTACGCTCAATAGTGGTGTAGCCAGCCTCACCCTCCACTTCGTCAATATCAAGCGCCTTCTTATACTCCTCCATACTGAATGGAGCTTCGTTAAATGCCTTGCGCTCCTCGGCCGACAACTCACGCACATCGTCATAGAACCCAGGTATAGTCACACGACCATTCTCATCGACGAGCGATGCAACCAAGCGTGTCAGCACATTGGCAGGATTTGCCACAGCGCCACCAAACAGGCCTGAGTGCAAATCCTTGTTAGGACCTGTTACCTCCACCTCCATGTATGTAAGACCTCGCAGGCCGCATGTGATTGAGGGGGTATTCATGGAAATCATTGAAGTGTCAGATACAAGTATAATATCGGCCTTCAACATCTCCTTATAATCTTCGCAGAACTTGTACAGACTTGGTGAGCCTATCTCCTCCTCGCCCTCGAGCATAAACTTCACGTTGCAAGGCAGGGTGTCAGTCTCACACATAGCCTCAAATGCCTTTGCGTGCATGAAGAGCTGTCCCTTGTCGTCATCGGCACCACGTCCCCAGATGCGACCATCCTTCACAACGGGCTCAAATGGCTCGGTACGCCATTCGGCACGAGGATCCACAGGCATAACATCGTAGTGGCCATACACCAGAACAGTCTTTGCCTCGGGGTTTATAATTTTCTCGGCATAAACAACAGGGTTACCATCGGTAGGCATTACCTCGGCACGGTCGGCACCAGCCTTAACCAATGCCGCAGCCAGCCACTCGGCACATTTTACCATATCGGGCTTATGCTCCGACTGCGCACTGATTGAGGGTATGCGCAACAACTCAAACAACTCATCAAGGAAACGCTCCTTGTTCTCGGTGATATAATTCTGTACTTTTTCCATATATGATACTTATAGATTTACTTTACAAACCACAAATCTCCGACATCTCGGCAATAAATCGCTTCGCCAAGTCATCGGCTTCAGATGCCGACTTTGCCTCGGTGTAAATACGCACGATAGGCTCGGTGTTAGACTTGCGCAGATGCACCCAGCTCTCGGCAAAATCAATCTTCACACCGTCTATATCTGTCACACGCTCAGCTGCATAACGACTCTTCATCTCAAGCAACAGTTTATCTACATCAATGGCGGGCGTGAGTTCAATCTTATTTTTCGATGCGTAGTAGGCAGGGTAGGTGGCTCGCAACTCGGTCATCGTGCACACTTTCTTCACAAGATAGGTGAGGAACAGCGCCACACCAACCAACGCATCACGTCCATAGTGAAGTGCAGGATAAATCACTCCGCCATTTCCTTCACCTCCAATCACTGCACCCACTTCTTTCATCTTGGCAACCACATTCACCTCGCCGACAGCCGATGCTGCATACTCACCTCCACGAGCAACTGTCACGTCGTGCAGGGCGCGCGAAGAACTCAAGTTCGATACCGTATTTCCAGCCTGTTGCGACAGAATATAATCAGCCACAGCCACCAATGTATATTCCTCGCCAAACATCGTGCCATCCTCGCTGACAAGAGCCAGACGATCAACATCAGGATCTACAACCACGCCCAAATCAGCGCCCACACGGCGGATAACCTCCGCAATCTCGGTAAGATTTTCAGGCAGTGGTTCAGGGTTGTGCGCAAACTCTCCATGTGGAGTGCAGTTAAGCTCCACGACCTCGCAACCGAGTTCCCTCAGCAGCGCAGGAATAACAACACCTCCCACAGAATTAACCGCATCGACTACCACCTTGAACTTGCGAGCTTTAACAGCCTTCACATCAACCAATGGTAGAGCTAAAACCTGCTGTATATGAGTAGGATTGAAATCCTCACATTTTACTACTTTCCCAATAGCCTCAATATTGGGGTAAACAAAACCTTCATCCTCGGCAAGTGCCAACACTCGCTTACCCTCGGCATCATTCAAAAACTCGCCCTTTTCGTTGAGTAGTTTAAGGGCATTCCACTGCTTGGGGTTGTGCGAAGCAGTGATGATAATACCACCATCCGCACCGTATGTTATCACAGCCATCTCGGTACCCGGAGTGGTGCATAGACCTACGTTAATCACATTCACGCCACAACCCAACAATGTTCCCTCAATAATGTCATTTACCATAGTTCCCGACAAGCGGGCATCACGTCCAACGACAATTGTAAGTTGCTTGCCTTCATGCTTTTCAGCCATAAATCGGGCATAGGCTGTAGTAAACTTTACTATATCAAGCGGAGTGAGATTATTACCCTGCTCACCACCTATCGTGCCACGAATGCCCGAAATAGATTTTATCAACGTCATCCTATTATGATTTAAGTTATACTTTATATAAAAAAATACGAATATTTTTTGTAATTCGATGTAAATATATTACTTTTATGCCAAATAAAAAAGATAATTGAAGGAAATTTATAATACACAGCAAAGAGTAATTGCGCCTTCGGAGTTGATAATCAACGCCGATGGTTCTGTTTTTCATCTTCATATGAAGCCGGAGCAACTCGCCGACACAGTAATTCTGGTGGGCGACCCTGCGCGTGTGGAGATGATAGCAAAGCATCTTGACTGCATCGAGCATCGCGCCTCAAACCGAGAATTTAATTCCGTAACGGGATGTTATAAGGGCACGAGAATGACCATCCTCTCAACAGGTATAGGCATCGGCAATATTGATATTGCCATGACCGAGTTGGATGCTCTTGCTAACGTTGATTTCAAAACTCGCACCACAAAGGAGCAGTTTCGCCAATTAACCATACTTCGTCTCGGCACTTCAGGAGCCTTGCAACCCGACATTGAGGTGGGAGATGTGGTATTTGCCCGCACATCGTGTGGTTTTGATGGTTTGTTGAGCTATTATGCCGGTCGCAACGATGTGTGCGACATGGAACTTGAGCAGGCATTTGTGGAGCATATGGAGTGGAGTCCGCTGATGCCTCGTCCGTACTTTGTGGATGCAAGTTCCGAATTGTGGCAATTGTTCAAACACTCCACAACGGAGGGTATAACCATTGCCTCGCCTGGGTTCTACGCCCCTCAGGGCAGATGGGTAAGACTTCAGCCCGCCGATGAGCATATGAACGAAAAGATAGAGGGTTTCAGATATGGCGTACGCCGTATCACCAACTACGAGATGGAAGGCTCTGCAATTGCAGGCATGGCAGCTCTCATGGGACACCGTGCCGCAACCATGTGTACTATCATAGCACAGCGCATAGCCAAACAAGCCAACACCGATTACAAGCCCTACGTCGAGCGAATGATTAAGATGGCTCTCGAGGGATTGGCAACTATGTAAAGAATTTTATTAGAAAAATAACAAAAAATATATTTAACATGAAATTTACAGTATCAAGTTCAGCACTTTTATCGCTTTTGGCGACCACAGGAAAAGTAATCAGCAACAAGAGTTCATTGCCTATTTTGGAGTATTTCCTCATGGATTTGAAGGATGGCGAGCTCACCGTTACCACATCTGATTTGGAGACCACTCTGATTGGTTCTATCAAGGTTGAGAACATCGAGCAGGAGGGCACAATTGCAGCTCCAGCCAAGCTTATGCTCGATTCGTTAAAGGAGTTCGCCGAGATGCCTCTTACAATTGAGGTAAACGACACCACATGGGAGATTACCATCACATGGGCAAGCGGTCACTTGTCAATCCCCGGCGCAAGCGCAGTCAGCTATCCTACACTTCAGGCTTTGGGTGCCGAGAGTAAGAATATCACCCTTGATGTAGCTACCTTGGTTAGCGGTATCAACCACACTATTTTCGCCACAGCCGACGATGAGTTGCGCCCAGTGATGAATGGTGTGTATTTTGATTTTCAGCCCGAGTCACTGACTTTTGTCGCAACCGATGCTCACAAGCTGGTTAAGTATGCTGCCGAGCAGAGCAATGATTTCGCTGCCTCGTTCATCCTTCCCAAGAAGCCTTCAAACCTTCTGAAGAACCTGCTTGCAAAGGAGGAGGAGCCGGTAGAGGTTACCTTCGATGCAAAGAACGTATCATTCCAACTCGAAAACTTCAAATTGGTGTGCCGCCTTATTGAGGGCAACTATCCTAATTACAACGCCGTAATTCCTACAGCGAATCCAAACAAGGTGCTTGTTGATAGAGTTGAGTTCTTGAACGGCATCAAGCGTGTGGCTGTATGTTCAAACCCAACCACAAACCTCATCCGCATGGATATTGCCAACAATCAGGTTAATCTTACAGCTCAGGATATTGACTTCTCGGTATCGGCAAATGAGACTATCTCGTGCAGTTATGAGGGTCAGAATGTAACAATTGGCTTCAAATCTACGTTCCTTGTAGAGATTCTCTCAAATATCGACACCCCAACCGTAGTTGTCGAGTTGGCTGACTCAACACGTGCAGGAGTATTCAAGCCTGTATATGACGACAAGCAGTCAAGCGAGACTCTGATGCTTTTGATGCCAATGATGATTAACGCATAATTAAAAGATGAAACTAAACCTTAAACGCCCGATTGTCTTCTTCGACCTGGAGACAACGGGCGTTGATACAGCCAAAGACCGCATTGTTGAGATTTCAATGGTCAAGGTCATGCCCAATGGGGATGAGATTGTACGCACGCGCCGCATCAATCCTCAGATGCACATACCCGCAGAAGCTACTGCCGTACACGGCATAACTGATGAAGATGTTAAGGATGAGCCCACATTTGCACAGATTGCCAAGTCGATGAGCCAATTCATTGAGGGTTGCGATTTTGGTGGGTTCAACTCAAACCGTTTCGATCTTCCGATGCTCGTAGAGGAGTTTCTGCGCGTAGGCGTTGATGTCGATTTCAAAAACCGCAAGTTTGTGGATGTGCAAAACATATTCCACAAGATGGAGCAGCGCACGCTGGTCGCAGCATATAAATTCTACTGCGACAAAGACCTTACCGAAGCTCACTCAGCCGAAGCCGACACACGTGCCACTTACGAGGTGTTGAAGGCTCAGCTCGACCGTTATCCTGAATTGGAGAACGACATCGCTGCCCTTGCCGAGTTCTCGAACCGTGGTGACGCTGTTGATTATGCAGGACGCATTACATACAATGAGAAAGGCGAGGAGGTATTCAACTTCGGCAAATACAAGGGCTGCAAGGTGAGTGAAATATTCCAGCGCGAGCCAAGCTACTACGATTGGATGATGAAAGGTGACTTCCCACTCTACACAAAGAAAGTCATTACCGAGATTCGCCTACGAGATAAGAAATTTTAATCAGTTTTAACGATGAGGTTTATTCAGCTTTTCATAACCGCAGGATTTATTCTTTCAACGCTAACATCGTTGGGTGTGGAACTTATGCCCGACGTAAAGCGCTCGACTACTATTGTGTTCGTAAACGGCAAGAAATATTTTGTCCACACCGTAAAGAAGGGTGAGACATTATACTCCATTTCCAAAGCATACGAAACAAGCGAGGAGATAATCAAGCAACACAATCCATCTACAACTGATGGGTTAAAGATTGACCAAGCCATAAAAATCCCCGTTTCGGAGAAGCAGATTGCCAGCAATGAGAAAAAACGTAAAAAAGACTTTGTATCCCACAAAATCAAGGCGGGGGAGACCCTTTATTCCATTGCCCGCACGTACAACATCTCGGTTACCACACTGCGCGAGGACAACCCATCGCTAAATCCGCAATCACTCACCATTGGTCAAACGCTATGGGTGCGACGCACCGACATGAACACATCATCGGAGGAGGAGGCACAGGCTGAAATTGCGGAGTATACTGAAACGCTCAACCAAACCGCCAACGACGGCTACAAATATTACGTTGTACAACCAGGTGAAACCATATATTCCCTTTCACGCAAGTATGGACTGACCGAAGCTGAGTTCGCTGAGCTCAATGACATCAGCAACGGACTTAAAGCCGGTGCCATGATTCGCGTGCCAGCACCCAAGGATAGTGTTGAGCTCATAGACTTAGCTGCTGATGAGCAGGCGAAAGATGCAGCATCCGAAGCCCACTCGGCAGATGAAAATATTGTATTCCGTGCTATCGAGCCAACCGATGAGCTAAACATTGCTCTCATGTTGCCAATGAATATCAACTCACGCCCCAATGCAAGCTATGTTGAGTTCTATCAAGGCTTTCTGCTTGGCTTGGAAAAGCTCAAGGAGCAGGGTAATGGCAACATCCGCCTCTCGGTTTACAATACGCAGCACAACGCCCTGAAGGTCAAGGAGATTGTGGACAATGCCGACTTCGCAAAGACCAACCTCATCGTAGGCCCTGTGTATGAGGATGAGCTGCAACCCGTAGTGGATTTCGCATTTAAGAATTCCGTTCCCGTTGTCTCTCCTTTGGCTAACATCACAGCGGTCAAGAGCCCCGCATTGTTCCAACTCTCACCCGACCAGGCGTGCAAATATGACAAGATAGCCGATTTGATTGACGGCACACGCGACATCTATATGATTTACGCTTCGACCTACGACAAGGAGTTTGAGCAGGAGATGCAAGAGCAGTTGCAGGGCAAGAGTGTGACAGCTTACACTTATTCGTTCAACCAGAAATCAATTTTTACTCCAAAAACCGACAATGCCCAAAGTATTGAAGAGATAAGCGAGGTGCTGAAAAATGAGCGTCCTGCTCTATTCATTGTTTTGGCAAACAACGAAACCGATGTTGATCGCATTCTCGGTACGCTGGCATCTGCCAAAGTATCGCTCACCGAGCGCAGTGAGTCATGTTCCGACTATATGGTGCTTGGCACCTCGCGCTGGGGACGATTTAACAACATCGACCAGACATCATACTTCAACAACAATGTTGTGATGGTCTCAACCTACCATGCTAAGCGCGATTCCATTTTGGTGCGCGAGTTCGACAGCCGCTACATTGAATCATTTAAGATGTTGCCATCGCTCTACGCATATCGCGGTTACGACACCGCCATGATATTCGGCTTGGGCATGCGCTCAGAGATAGAATATAACATGCTGGATAAAATCTACATGCCTCTGCAAACAGGCTATAAATTCTTCCAGACCGAGGTAGGTGGCAAGTATATCAACCGCGAGTGGGTTAGGATAAACTATAATAGTAATTACACCATAACACTCAAGTAGCCATGCCCACACCACAAACCAACATACCCGAAAAAACCATTGAGCGATTGAGCGAGTACCGTCGCACATTGCTCTCGTGTCTTAATCAGGGCATTACACACATCTTTTCCCACGTATTGGCCGGCATGCATGGCATCACCGCCGTGCAGGTCAGGCGAGACTTGATGCTGATAGGTTTTTCGAGCGACACCAAGAAAGGTTACGACGTAAAGACCTTGATTGAGTTCATAAACAAGATTCTCGACAGCGAGAATGTCATGAACGTAGCCATCATAGGCATGGGGCACTTGGGCCAAGCCATCACCAACTACTTTAATGGCAAACGCCGTAAGCTTCGCATTGTGACCGCCTTTGACATTGACCCCGAGAAGGTCAATCGCACCATTGACGAAATTCCATGCTATCATATGGATATGTTTGAGGAGATTGTCGAGAAGATGGATGTGAGCATAGTCATCATCTCCTCACCAACACGTGTTGCCCCTTCGCTGGTGTTGCCCATAATCAATGCCGGCATCAAGGGAGTGCTGAACTTCACCTCGGCGCAGCTCAGCTTTCCACAAGGTATCGTGTCGGAGAACTACGACATAACCACCATTCTTGAGAAGGTGGCATATTTTGTCAAGGAGAACGAGGAACGCGAGAATAATTAATCTGTCATGAAGGTTTTTCGAGGATTTGAATCTCTGCCGCCATTCCAAAACGCTGTGGCTACAATGGGCTCCTTCGATGGGGTGCACAGCGGTCACAGGGTGTTGCTTGAGCATGTGAAGTGCATTGCCAAGGAGATTGCATCCGAGAGCATTGTCCTCACATTCGACCCTCATCCACGATATGTACTTGATACGGGCGAAGGCATGAAGTTGTTATCAACCCTCGAGGAGAAGATTCATCTGCTTGAGCAGGCCGGCATAGACAATCTTATCATTATACCTTTCACCGAGGAGTTTAGTCGCACATCGCATCAGGATTTCATCAGCAACAACATTGCCAGCATAGGCATCGGCAATCTTGTCGTGGGCTACAACCACCGTTTTGGACACAATAAGGGTGGTGACTACAACTATCTGAACTCACATGGAGGCACCCTCAAAATCACCATGGTCGAGCAGCAGCAGGTCTCAAGCAATAAGGTAAGCTCAACCATAGTTCGTCAGGAGATAGCAAAGGGCAATATAGAATATGCCAACAATCTGTTGTCGCAACCCTACATCATCATGGGCGAATGTGGCGAGCGCAACATGGTTAATATAGACAGCAACAAACAACTACCTCCTGATGGGATATACTCTGCCATAGTCAATGGCATGAATGATGCAATAACCATTGCAGATGGCAGGCTGTATCTTAACAACAAGGTTGTTCAAGATAAAGTATTGATTAAATTAATTGACATAACTACCGAATAATCATGGCATTAATATCATATAATTTCACCACCAGGGTACGTTATAAGGATACCGACCAGATGGGTATCATGCACCACTCAAACTATATTGTAATCTATGAAATGGCCCGCACCGAGTGGTTGCGAGAGATGGGGCTTCCCTATGCCGAGTTTGAGCGAAGAGGTATTATGTCGCCCATCATTGAGGTGCAGTCGAAATATCTCTATCCCGCATTTTACGATGAGGTGCTGACCGTCAAGGTATTCATGGAGGAGTTGCCCGCAGCACGTCTTGTGATAGGCAGCGAGGTCTATAACCCGCAGGGCAAGCTAATCAACACGGGCAAGGTAACCCTCGGCTTCATGCACGCCGACACACGCCGCCCATGCCGCGCACCGGAGTGGTTTGTAGAGAAACTTAACGAAGAAATTGCCAAGCAGGGTGAATAAACGAAACTACATACTGCTCGCCATATACGCAGTTCTCGCCACACTCTATTTCCATGTCATTGGCCACAACTGCGAGAGCCTTATCTGCCGGCGTTTTGTTGCTGTGCCCACGCTCTTTGCTGTTGCAGCTACCACTCTGAACTTTAGACGTGGCGGCTGGCTCATACCTTTGGCTCTGCTCGCCTCGGCTGCGGGTGATTGGGCAGGAGCAATGGGGGAGTTCATCTTTCAGGTGGGATTCTTTGCCGTCGCACACCTATTTTATATTGCAGACTTCGCACCCGAGTGCAAGTTCACACGAAAACGCGCCTTTGCATTGATGCTGTTCTCTGCCGCAGTGTTGCCACTCCTGGGCTACATTCTGTCACACATCGAAAGCAGGGTAGAGCTAATTGCCGTAGCCATTTATGGTGTCATCATCTACACGATGGGAGTAACCGCACTACTTCAGCAGCGCAAGCACTCGATGCTGTACGCCGTGGCGGCGCTGTTTTTCATATTCTCGGACTCCTGCATTGCCTACAATAAGTTTGTGGAGCATATTCCAAATGCCACGTTGTGGATTATGACCACATATTATGCAGCACAGGGACTCTTCTGCGCACTACATTTATTTCGCAAAAAGAGTAATTAATCTGCCAGATGATAAGGCAACTTTAACCTACACTTGGCCAAGCCAAACTTCAAGATTAACAGGAGTTGAAGTTCGTGCTTTCTATGGCAATGGAAATACAGTATTTGCGAGGGCAAAAGTCTATTTCCAAACTTTTGCGTGGTTGCTTAAATACTCTGCAGATGCTATAAACTACCAAAGTTTATACGCATTAACTCAAGATTTTGATTACAAATGGAATTGGGATAACAAAGAATTGAAGAAGTTGGCATTTATTGCATATTATCGTTCTTCTGGAACTGAAATTGCATTGCCTCAATACTACAAAGAGTATTATATCCCTACATCGGAATATACTCTTACTTCGAGCGACCCAAGTAAATTGAAGGTTACAAAGAGCGCAGACGGCGAATCGTGGATGATTGAGCGTCTGAACACCACCGACCTTGTGGCAGTGACGCTCACCTACAAGTGTGGCGACCATACACAAACCTATACTATCAACCTTATTCCATAGGCCGAGAGCCTTTCGCAACAAACAACGGGGCTGTCCAACAAGTTTTGGGCAGCCTCGCTGTTTTAGAATCTGTATAACAAGGTTGAATTTCCACACATCTTGTGCGCGACAGGAAATAATCTGCCATTTAAGCCTGCGCTCTGCCACGCTTTGCTCAAAGCAGTGCCAAATTGTCACATCATATGGGGTGGCACATTGTTTGTTACTACCAAGCCAAAAGAAAATAGACAACAAATAATTATCATACTATGAAAAACGGAAAAATTGGAGTAACAACGGAGAACATCTTCCCCGTAATCAAAAAATTCCTTTACTCTGACCACGAGATTTTCTTGCGTGAGTTGGTGTCAAATGCTGTGGATGCTACCCAGAAACTGAAAACCCTTGCGGCAAAGAACGAGTTTCAGGGCGAGCTCGGCGATTTGAAGATTTCCATAAGCGTCGATGCCGATAAAAAGACCCTCACAGTGACCGACCGAGGCATAGGCATGGATGCCGAGGAGATTGACCGCTACATCAACCAAATAGCATTCTCGGGTGCCGAGGAGTTCCTGGCAAAGTATAAGGACCAGGCTATCATCGGACATTTCGGCCTGGGATTCTACTCATCGTTCATGGTTGCTGACCGTGTCGAGATTTTCACACAGTCATACAAGGCTGATGCAAAGCCCGTACACTGGGTATGCGATGGCTCGCCAGAGTATGAGATGGAGGAGTTGAGCGAGAGCCGCGAGCGTGGCACATCAATCGTGCTGCACCTGTCGGACGATTGCAAAGAGTATTGCGAGGAGCAGAAGGTGCAGGAGTTGTTGAAAAAATATTGCCACTTCCTGCCCGTAGAGATAGTCTTTGGCAAGGTGAAGGAGTGGAAGGATGGCAAGTATGTCGATACCGACAAGGATAACATCATAAACGACACCAATCCCCTGTGGACCCGCAAGCCAAGCGACATCACCGAGGAGCAGTACAAGGCATTTTACAGCGAGCTATACCCAACAAGTGACGAGCCACTGTTCTACATCCACATGAACATCGACTATCCA